>NZ_JBEOVJ010000092.1:0-31263 GCF_040295435.1 Streptomyces sp. NPDC002809 | reverse complement strand
CCACCGGTGGTGGTCTCCGGCGAGCCGAACATCACCCCGATCTTCTCGCGGAGCTGGTTGATGAAGATCGCCGTGGTCTTGGACTGGTTGAGCGCGCTGGTGATCTTCCGCAGCGCCTGGCTCATCAGGCGGGCCTGCAGACCGACGTGCGAGTCGCCCATCTCGCCCTCGATCTCCGCACGGGGCACCAGGGCCGCGACGGAGTCGATGACGATCAGGTCCAGGGCGCCCGAGCGGATCAGCATGTCCACGATCTCGAGAGCCTGCTCACCGTTGTCCGGCTGGGACAGGATGAGGTTGTCGATGTCGACGCCGAGCCGCTTCGCGTACTCCGGGTCGAGGGCGTGCTCCGCGTCGATGAAGGCCACCGTGCCGCCGAGCTTCTGCGCGTTCGCCACGGCGTGCAGCGTCAGCGTCGTCTTGCCGGAGGACTCCGGCCCGTACACCTCCACCACACGGCCGCGCGGCAGGCCGCCGACGCCGAGCGCCACGTCGAGCGCGGTCGAGCCGGTGGGGATCACCTCGATGGGCTCGTTCGGCCGCTCGCCCAGGCGCATCACCGCGCCCTTGCCGAATTGCCGTTCAATCTGTGCGAGTGCGGCGTCCAGCGCCTTCTCGCGGTCGTTTCCTGCCATGGGTTCCACCCGATTTGCTTGAGTCGATCGCTTCACGTCAAAGACGCTAACCCCTGCCACTGACAATGGGCCTCGACGTCCTCCCGGCCTGTGGACAACTCCACGGTCGAGCCCGGGAAAACCCGGCCGGAATCCCATGAGAACGGATGTTCGATTTTGGTGTCAAGCGCACCACGCCGCACCGACTCGCCCCAAGGGTAGCGCCCTAGCATCAGCAGTCCGGGGAGTCAATGACACGTGAGCGACGCCATACCGGATACCGGCCATAAGGGGACAACGCGGGCCGGGCCCCCGGACCGGACACGCGGACCGGACGTACCTCCGCCTCAGGAACGCGGCTGAGGGCCCTGCCCCTCCTCGTCCTCTCCCCGCTCACCCTCGGCCTCGCCCTCTCCCTCAGGGGCGTGCCAGAGCCGGCGCAGCCGCACGGAAACCGATTCCCCGCGCCGCCACTGATGGCGTCCGTGCACCCGGGGATCGTCCGTGACGTCGTAGCGCTTCACATAGGCGCCGAGGAAGGCCTGCAGCGTGGCCACGGCCGGGATGGCGATCAGCGCACCGACGGCGCCCATCAGCGCCGTGCCGGCGATGACCGAGCCGAAGGCGACCGCCGGGTGGATGTCGACGGTCTTCGAGGTCAGCTTGGGCTGCAGCACGTAGTTCTCGAACTGCTGGTACACCACGACGAATCCGAGGACCCACAACGCGTACCAGGGGTCGACGGTGAACGCGATCAGCATCGGCAGCGCGCCCGCCAGATACGTACCGATCGTGGGGATGAACTGCGAGACGAGCCCGACCCAGACAGCGAGCGCCGGCGCGTACGGCACGCCGAGGGCCAGCAGCAGGATGTAGTGCGCGATGCCGGAGATGAGCGCCATCAGGCCGCGCGAGTAGAGATATCCACCCGTCTTGTCGACCGCGATCTCCCAGGCCCGCAGCACTTCCGCCTGACGGGCGGGAGGGAGGACGGAGCACAGTGCACGGCGCAGCCGGGGACCGTCGGCCGCGAAGTAGAACGAGAACAGGAAGATCGTCAGCAGCCGGAACAGGCCGCCGAGGACCGTGGTGGACACGTCGAGTACGCCGGTCGCACTGTTCTGGACGTACTTCTGCAGCCAGTCGGAGTGCAGCAGGCTGTCCTGCACCTCGACGCGGGAGAGCTCCGTGTGGAAGGTCTGGTTGACCCAGTTGATCACCGAGTCGAGGTACTTCGGGAAGTCCTCCACCATGTCGACGATCTGGCCCGCGAGCATCGAACCGAGCAGCACGACGAAACCTGCGCCGGCGATCAGCACGCCGAGGAAGACCAGGAAGGTGGCGAAGCCCCGGCGCATGCCGCGGGCCGACATCCGGCTCACCGCGGGCTCGATCGCGAGCGCCAGGAAGAAGGCGATCAGCACATTGATCAGCAGGCCGATGAGCTGGTCGAACGCCCAGCTGCCGAGGCGGAAGCAGGCATAGAGCGCCAGCGCCAGCACCATGGCACGCGGCAGCCAGCCGGGCATGCGGGCACTCCCCGTGCCGGACGGCGGGGCGGGTGGCGCGGCCGGCGGGACGGGCGGGGTGGGGGGCGGCTGGGTCTGAACGGTCTCGTCTGTCGGTGCCACGGAACAAGTCTCGCCTACCGCGGGAACAACCGGACGCGCGCCCCGGGGGACGGACCGCCGCCGCACCGCGCCGGCCTGTGCCTCAGCGCTTGTCCGCGGGGATGCCGACCGCCGTGCAGACCCCGCGCCAGACGTCCTTGGCCTCCCACCCCTCGTCAAGGGCCTGCCACACCGTGCGCCCGCCGAGCTCCGCCATCACATGGTCACGCGCGAAGGAATCGGCGTACCCCGCGCCGAAGTGGTCCGCCATCCGTTCCCAGAAAATCGTCAACCGCATGCCACCAGTATCCCGCTCCTGAGAGTGCAGCCGGGCCGCCCGGCCCTGCCGAGAGCGCTTACCGTCCTACGGTCGGTCCATGGCTGGAACCGGAACAAGTCCCCTCAACCGTGCCGAGCAGTTCATCTGGCTCACGGCCCGTGTCCTCGAGCAGCGGCGATTCGCCCATCACTTCCTGAAGGGAAGTGCGGACGCCGTGGAAACGGCGCTCTCCGCCTATCTCAACGAGGACGGCGGGTACGGGCACGCGCTCGAACCCGATCTGCGCGGCCCCGTCAGTCAGCCGCTGCACACGGCACACGCGCTGAGCGTCCTCGACTCCATCGACCGCTGCGGCGGACTCCGGGTGGAACGCATCTGCCGATTCCTCACCGACGTGTCCACCAAGGAGGGCGCCTTACCCGCTCTGCTTCCCTCGCAACGCGGCTACCCGGCCGCGCCGTTCATCCCGATCGTCGACCATCCCCCTGCCGAGCTCCTGGTCACCGGGCCCGTCGTCGGGCTGCTGCACCGCAATTCGGTGTGGCACGCATGGCTGTTCCGGGCCACCGACTTCTGCTGGGCGGCCGTCGACGCCCTGGAGGTGACGCATCCCTACGAGATCGAGGCCGCGGTCGCCTTCCTCGACGGTGCGCCTGACCGGCCGCGGGCCGAGGCCGCGGCCGACCGGCTCGGACGCCTGGTGCGCGACCAGCGGCTCGCCGTCCTGAACCCGGAACGGCGCGCGGAGTATCCGGTGGCGCCCGGTTACGCGCCGGGTGAGCAGCACTTTCCGTACGACTACGCCCGCGCGCCCGAATCGCTCGCCCTGCGTTGGTTCACCGACGCGGAGATGGATCGCGCGCTGGACCATCTGGCGGCCGGGCAGGAGGCGGACGGCGGCTGGCCGGTGACCTGGCGGCAGTGGGCGCCTGGAACCGCCCTGGAGGGACGCCCCCTGGTCACGCTCAGAGCCCTGCAGACCCTGCGGGCGTACGGGCGCGGCCTGGACTGACCGCGGCCGCGCAGGACCGTCCGTGCGCGCCGGCTAGCCGAACGCGCGCACGCCGGCGGTGACGGCCACGGCCACACCCACGACGACGAGGAAGGGCGCGCGAAGGACGAGGGCGAGAGCCGCTGCGGCGAGGCCCGCGCCTCTGGCGTCGAGCACCGGCTGCTGTCCGTCGCCGAAGGTCTGCTGCGCGGTCAGAGCGGCCAGCAGGGCCACCGGCAGAAGGGCGGCGAGACGCTGCACGAGGGGGCGTTCCAGGGCGCCGGCGGGCACCAGGAGGCCGAGGAGTTTGGCGAGGTAACAGCCGACGGCGGTCAGTGCGATGGCGATCCAGACGTTCATCGGCCGTCCTCCGGCGTGGTGGTGTGCGGTTCCCCGCCGTCCCCGGCTTCCTTCGGGCTCGGCGCCGTGTCCTTGCCGCGTCCCGTCAGGAAGAGGACGACGGGCGCCGCCAGCGCGGACAGCAGTACGGGCACCCCGCCGGGCAGTACCGGCAGCAGACCGAGGGCGAGCAGAACGGCGAGCGCGGCCGTGACCCGCTCCGTGGTGCTCTTCAGCATCGGTGCGAGCAGAGCGAGGAAGGAGGCGGGGCCTGCCGCGTCCAGCCCCCAGGCGGCGGTGTCGCCGAGCGCCTCGGCACCCAGCGCGCCGGCCAGCGTGGTGAGGTTCCACAGCACATAGAGCGTGAGCCCGGTGACGGTGAAGCCGATCCGGGCAGCCCGCCGGGTGGGCTGGGGCAGCGTCACAGCCGTCGTCTCGTCGATCACCCACTGGGCGGCGAAGGGGCGCAGGGCCCGCGGGAGCGCGAGAAGCTGCGACAGCCGCAGGCCGTAGAAGGAGTTGCGTACGCCGAGGAAGAAGGCGCCGGCGGCCGCGGTGTACGGGTTGCCGCCGGCGGCAAGGGCGCCCACCAGAGCGAACTGGGAGGCGCCGGTGAAGACGAGGAGGCTGAGCGCGCAGGTCTGCAGCAGGCTCAGCCCGGATCCGGCCGAGGTGACGCCGAAGGCGAAGCCTGAGAGGCCGACGGCTATGCCGACGCCGAGAGCGTCACGTACGACGGCCGCGTCCGGCTTGGCCCCGGCGGTGATCCCACTGCCGTCGGGCGGGCCGACCGCGTGCCGAGGGGGTGCTGTCTGTTCTGCCACGCCCGGCACGCTACCCGGGCAGATCGGGGCCGGTCTTGTACGTTCTTGCGCGTTCGCGCTGGTAGGCGCCGGGTGGCACCCCGACGATCCGGGTGAAATGGCGGTTGAGATGCGGCTGGTCGGTGAAGCCGACGGCAGCGGCGGCCGCGGCAGGAGTGGTACCCGAGTCGAGCATGCGCCGCGCACGCCGGACCCGGGCGTCGGTGAGCCAGGTGTGCGGCGGCATTCCGTACTGCTTCCTGAAGGCGCGGAGCAGGGCGAACGGGCTGGTGCCGAGCTCGGTGGCCAGTGCCGCCAGCGTGGGCGGCTCGGTCATCCTGCTCTCCAGTACGGCTCGGGCACGAGTCGCGTCCCGCGCACCGGCCGTCCTGGCGGTGCCGGCGGGCAGCGCACTGCCGTGCCGGATGAGCAGGCGCGTGACCACGGCCCGCAGCACGCTGTCCGCCGCGAGTGCGTTTCCCTCCTCCGCCGCGCGGTGGACCTCCCCGATCAGCCGGGCCGCGTACGGATCCACGACTCCGGTCTCCGTGAAGCCGACCGTGCCGCGCAGGTTCGTCGTATCGGCCGCGATGTCGTTGACCACCCGGGAGGACGGATAGAGCGTGGCGTACACCCATCCTTCGGGCACACCGGCGCGGGCGGTGTGCGGGACCTCCGGATTGATCATGACGACGGTGCCGGGCCCCGCGTGGATCGTTCCGCCGGGCAGCCCGACGTCCTCGACACCTTGGGTGATGGTGCCGAACACATAACCCTCGTGCTGTGGCGGGGGAAGGTGTGGCGGATGTAGCGGGCCCGCAGCAGGTCGAGGTCGGGCAGTTCCGCGTACTGCCAGTGCCTCGCCCATTCCGCCGGACCCGATACAGCTGCCATGGTCGGATTCTCGCAGTTCGCTTCCGGGGGGCATCGGCGCAACGGCCGCCGCGAGCTCGGGGGCCTTCGGCGCAGTGCCCGGCCGGCGTCGCGGCCCGGATCACGGACGGCTGCACGACGCCGGCCGGGCCGTCTCCGCAGCCGTTGTCAGTGGCGGGGTGCACGATGGGGGACATGACCGGCTCCGCACTCGATTCGTTCTCCCCCGCGACCCGCAGCTGGTTCACGGGGGCCTTCAGCGCGCCCACGGCCGCGCAGGAAGGTGCCTGGCGGGCGATCGGTGAGGGGTCGGACGTCCTGGTCGTCGCGCCGACCGGATCGGGAAAGACCCTGGCCGCCTTCCTCGCCGCCCTGGACCAGTTGACCGCGGTCCCGCCGCCCGCCGAGGCGAAGAAGCGCTGCCGTGTGCTCTACGTGTCGCCCCTCAAGGCCCTCGCCGTCGACGTGGAGCGCAATCTCCGCTCGCCGCTGACCGGTATCCGCCAGGAATCGGCACGCCTGGGGCTGCCCGAGCCCGAGGTCCGGGTGGGTATCCGCTCGGGCGACACCCCGCCCGCCGAGCGTCGGTCGATGGCCACGCGGCCGCCGGACATCCTGATCACCACTCCCGAGTCCCTCTTCCTGATGCTGACGTCCTCGGCACGGGAGGCGCTGGCCGGCATCGAAACGGTGATCCTCGACGAGGTGCACGCGGTCGCGGGCACCAAGCGGGGCGCCCATCTCGCCGTGTCGCTCGAACGGCTCGACGAGTTGCTGCCCCGTCCGGCCCGGAGGATCGGCCTGTCGGCCACGGTCCGTCCGGTCGACGAGGTCGCGCGCTTCCTCTCCCCGCAGCGGAAGGTGGAGATCGTCCAGCCGCCGTCCACGAAACAGTTCGATCTGTCGGTGGTCGTGCCGGTCGAG
This sequence comes from Streptomyces sp. NPDC002809, assembly GCF_040295435.1. Classification (NCBI taxonomy): domain Bacteria; kingdom Bacillati; phylum Actinomycetota; class Actinomycetes; order Kitasatosporales; family Streptomycetaceae; genus Streptomyces; species Streptomyces sp. NPDC002809. Next base: position 24,829 of record NZ_JBEOVJ010000092.1, on the reverse strand, counting down.
GATCTGGGGGAGCTCGGCGGTTCCCCCGCCACCGACCCGGACTCCTCAGGCCAGGCGGACAAACCGTCGATCTGGCCGCATGTGGAGGAGCGGATCGCGGATCTCGTCCAGTCCCACCGCTCCACGATCGTCTTCGCCAACTCCCGCCGTCTCGCCGAGCGGCTCTGCAACCGGCTCAACGAGATCGCGTACGAGCGCGCCACCGGCGAGACGATGCCCGAGGCGCACTCCCCCGCCGAGGTCATGGCGGAGTCCGGCGCGGCGAAGGGAGCGCCGCCGCTCCTCGCCCGGGCCCACCACGGATCGGTCTCCAAGGAGCAGCGCGCCCAGGTCGAGGAGGACCTCAAGGCGGGCCGGCTGCCCGCGGTGGTCGCCACCTCCAGCCTTGAGCTGGGCATCGACATGGGTGCGGTCGACCTGGTGATCCAGGTCGAGTCACCGCCGTCGGTCGCCTCCGGACTGCAGCGGGTCGGCCGTGCCGGGCATCAGGTGGGCGCGGTCTCCACCGGGGTCGTCTTCCCGAAGTACCGGGGCGATCTCGTGCAGGCGGCCGTGGTCACCGAGCGGATGCGCGAGGGTTCCATCGAGGCCCTGAGGATCCCGTCCAATCCGCTGGACGTGCTGGCCCAGCAGCTGGTGGCGATGGTCGCCCTGGACAGCTGGCAGGTGGACGACCTGCTGGCGGTGACCCGCCGGGCCGCCCCCTTCGCCTCGCTCCCGGAGTCGGCGTTCACCGCCGTGCTCGACATGCTCGCCGGCCGCTATCCGTCCGACGCCTTCGCCGAACTGCGTCCCCGCGTCGTCTGGGACCGGGTCGCCGGTACGGTCACAGGCCGCCCCGGTGCCCAGCGGCTCGCCGTCACCTCCGGCGGCACCATCCCCGACCGCGGGCTCTTCGGGGTCTTCCTGGCGGGCTCCGACCCCAAGAAGGGCGGCGGCCGGGTCGGGGAGCTGGACGAGGAGATGGTGTACGAGTCCCGGGTGGGCGACGTCTTCACGCTGGGCACCACGTCCTGGCGGATCGAGGACATCACCCGCGACCGGGTCCTGGTCTCGCCCGCTCCTGGCGTTCCGGGACGGCTGCCGTTCTGGAAGGGCGACCAGCTGGGCCGTCCGCTGGAGCTGGGGCGTGCGCTGGGCGCCTTCCTGCGCGAGCTGGGAGGGCTGTCCCCCGAGGACGCCCGGCAGCGGCTGCTGGCAGCGGGCCTGGACACCTGGGCCGTGGACAACGTGCTGTCCTACATCGACGAGCAGCGCCGGGCCTGCGGCCACGTGCCGGACGACCGGACGATCCTCGTCGAGCGCTTCCGCGACGAGCTGGGCGACTGGCGCGTCGTTGTGCACTCCCCCTTCGGCGCCCAGGTGCACGCCCCGTGGGCGCTGGCCCTCGGCGCTCGCCTCGCCGAGCGGTACGGCATGGATGCCCAGGTCATGCATGCCGACGACGGAATCGTGCTGAGACTCCCTGACGCGGACATGATGGGCCTGGACCTCCTCGACTTCGACCCCGCACAGGACTCGGTCCAGGACCCCGGCGCTTCGCCGCTCCCTCCGGCCAACACCGCCCTCGACAGCGACCAGCCCCCGGTCGGCGCCGCCGACGTGGCCTTCGACAAGGGCGAGATCGAGCAGATCGTCACGGACCAGGTCGGCGGTTCCGCCCTGTTCGCCTCCCGGTTCCGCGAGTGCGCGGCCCGCGCGCTGCTGCTGCCGCGTCGTAGTCCCGGCAAGCGCACACCGCTGTGGCAACAGCGCCAGCGGGCCTCCCAGCTCCTCCAGGTCGCCTCCGAGTTCGGCTCGTTCCCCATCGTTCTCGAAGCGGTCCGCGAATGCCTCCAGGACGTCTTCGACGTACCCGGGCTCACCGAGGTGATGAGCGACCTGGAAGCCCGCCGGATCCGCCTGGTCGAGGTGACCACCCAGGAGCCGTCCCCGTTCGCCCGCTCGCTCCTGTTCGGCTACGTCGCGCAGTTCCTGTACGAGGGCGACTCGCCCCTGGCAGAGCGGCGGGCCGCCGCGCTCTCGCTCGACTCCCATCTCCTGGCCGAGCTGCTCGGCCGCGCGGAGCTGCGCGAGCTGCTCGACGCCGAGGTCCTGACCGAGCTGGAGCAGGAGCTCCAGTGGCTTGCGGAGGACCGCCGGATCAAGGACATCGAGGGGGTCGCCGATCTTCTGCGGGTCCTCGGTCCACTCACCGATGCGGAACTGACCGAGCGCGGCGCCGAGCCGCAGTGGGCACAGGAGCTGGCATCGGCACGTCGTGCCATCCGGGTCAGGATCGGGGGCGGCGATCACTGGGCGGCCATCGAGGACGCGGGCCGGCTGCGCGACGCCCTGGGCACGGCGCTTCCGGTCGGCGTCCCCGAGGCGTTCACCGAACCGGTGAAGGACCCCCTCGGCGATCTCCTCGCCCGCTACGCCCGTACGCACGGCCCGTTCACCTCCACCACGGCTGCCGCCCGGTTCGGTCTCGGCACCGCCGTCACCGACGGGGCGCTGCAACGGCTCGCGGCCTCGGGCCGGATCGTCCAGGGCGAATTCCACCCCGCCGGCATCGGCCAGGAGTGGTGCGACGCCACGGTGTTGCGGCGGCTGCGGCGCCGCTCGCTCGCGGCGCTCCGCCATGAGCTGGAGCCGGTGCCTCCCGCCGCACTGGCGGGGTTCCTCCCCCAGTGGCAGCATCTCGGCAGCAACAGCCTGCGCGGAATCGACGGACTGGCGCGCGCCGTCGAGCAGTTGCAGGGCGCGCCCGTCCCCGCGTCCGCACTGGAGAAGCTCATCCTGCCGAGCCGCGTCAGCGGCTACTCCCCCTCGCTCCTTGACGAACTCACCACCACCGGCGAGGTGGTGTGGGCCGGTGCGGGCGCCCTCCCCGGCAAGGACGGCTGGCTCTCCCTCTATCCGGCCGACAGCGCGCCCCTGCTCCTGCCTCCCCCTCGTCCGCTCGAACTCAGCGCTCTGCACGAATCAGTGCTGACCACGCTGAGCGGTGGGTACGGGCTCTTCTTCCGCCAGATCGCCGATCAGGTCCGCGCCACCACGCACCCGGACTCCACCGACCCCCAACTGGCGGACGCCCTCTGGGACCTCGCCTGGTCGGGCCGGCTCACCAACGACACACTCGCCCCCCTGCGTGCACTGCTCGGCTCCGGGCGCACGGCGGGTTCGACCGCGCACCGCGCCAAACGCAGTGTTCCGCGCGGCCGTTACGGCTCCCTGACGGCTGCGGCACGTCCCGTCTCCCGCACCGGTCCGCCCACCGTCTCGGGCCGCTGGTCCCTGCTGCCGCCTTCCGAACCCGAGCCCACGCACCGGGCACACGCCCTCGCGCGCACCCTCCTGGACCGGCATGGCGTGGTGACCCGCGGCGCGGTCCAGGCCGAGGGCGTCGAGGGCGGCTTCTCTGCCGCGTACCGAGTGCTGTCCGCCTTCGAGGACAACGGGCAGGCGCGCCGCGGCTACGTCGTGGAGGGTCTGGGGGCGGCGCAGTTCGCCATGGACGGCGCGGTCGACCGGCTCCGCGCGGCCGCCACCGCCCGCGACCGCACGGAACCGGGCGCGGACCCCCGTGCTCTGGTCCTCGCCGCGGCCGACCCCGCCAACGCCTACGGCGCGGCCCTGCCGTGGCCCGAGCCGCCGGCCGGGGCAGGGCACAAGCCCGGGCGCAAGGCAGGTTCCCTCGTGGTCCTGGTCGACGGTGAGCTGACCCTTTACATGGAGCGCGGCGGCAAGACGCTGCTGGCCTGGCCGACCGATCCGGACGACCCCGCGCTTCGGGCCGCCGCGGCCGCCCTGGCCGCCTCCGCACGCGCCGGAGCCCTCGGCACGGTCACGGTCGAGCGCACCAACGGCGCCTCGTCCCTGACCTCACCCCTCGGCCGCGCTCTGGAGTCGGCGGGGTTCCTCGCCACCCCGAGAGGCCTGCGCCTGCGCGCCTGAGCCCCCGCACCCGCACCCGCACCCGCCACACGACGCGCCGCCACACCGAGAGCGACGCCCCGCCGCACCGAGAACGTCATGCCCCGCCGCCGGCACATCGGGGTGCACACCCATGCAACCAGGGCGCCAGGCCCAACGCGCCACAGCCCCCCTCCCACAGATCACAAGGCCACCCCTCCCCCCGACGCCATCCCCGCGCATCATGGACGTATGCCCGAAGGAGATACCGTCCTGCAGACCGCGAAGCGGCTGCACAGCGCGCTGGCCGGCCAGGCCCTCACCCGGTCCGATCTGCGCGTCCCCAGGTTCGCCACCGCCGATCTCACCGGCCGGACCGTTCTCGACTTCTCCGCGCGCGGCAAGCACCTGCTGACCCGTATCGAGGGCGGCCTCACCCTCCACAGCCACCTGGGGATGGACGGGGCCTGGCGTGTCCACACCCCCGACGAACGGTGGCGCGGAGGTCCCGCCCACCAGATCCGCGCCGTCCTGGCCAACACCGCGCACACCGCGGTCGGCTACCGCCTCCCCGTTCTCGAACTTCTCCGGACGAGGGACGAGGAGAAGGTCGTCGGCCACCTCGGCCCGGACCTGCTGGGCCCGGACTGGAACGCCGACACCGCGCTGCACCGGCTGCTGGCCGATCCTGCCCGCCCTCTCGGCGAGGCTCTCCTGGACCAGCGCAATCTGGCCGGCATCGGCAACATCTACAAATGCGAGCTCTGCTTCCTGGCCCGCGCCACCCCCTGGCTCCCCATCGGCCGACTGCCCGAAAACACGGCGGCCCTCCTGGTCACCACGGCCAAACAGCTCCTGGAAGCCAACCGCGACCGCCCGGTCCGCACCACCACCCTCGGCGCCCGCCCCCGGACCGCCGGCACTCCGGCTTCCCGCGCCCGCCGCCCGAGCGAGAACCTCTGGGTCTACGGCCGGACCCACCGCCCCTGTCTGCGCTGCGGGACACCGATCCGCGCATCGGAGCAGGACACCCGCCCCACCTACTGGTGCCCCCGATGCCAAACGGGACCCACCCCGTAGCGGACGCCCCATCGCCTGCGCAGGTGGACAACCCGTCACAGCGACGGCAGTGGACAATCCATCGCCGCACCATAGTTGACGACCCGTCAGAATCAGTCGTACGGTCCGGTCATGCCCCTCGTCGCGTACGACCTCACCGGCCGCTCCGCGTTCGTCACCGGCGCCGCGGGCGGAATCGGCCGCGCCACCGCTGTCCTGCTGGCGGAGGCGGGCGCCCGCGTCCACTGCGCCGACCTCGACGAGAAGGGCCTCCTGGAGACCCTCGGCCTGATCGCGGCGGCAGGTGGCGAAGCCCACACCCATCCGCTCGATGTCACCGACCGCAACCAGGTCCGGGCCGCCGTCGCTGCCGCCGGCGACCTGGACATCCTGGCCGCTGTTGCCGGGATCATGCATACGAGCAGCGTCCTGGAGACCGCCGACGAGGACCTCGACCGTGTGCTCTCGGTCAACTTCAAGGGGGTCCTGTACGCCTGCCAGGAGACGGCCCGCGGAATGGTCGCGCGCGGCGCCCCCGGCTCGCTGATCACCATGGCCTCGGGCGCGGTCGACTCCGCGAGCCCCGGCCTGCTCTGCTACAGCGCGGCCAAGGCTGCCGTGGTCCAGCTGACCAAGACGCTGGCGACCGAGCTGGGACCTCGCGGCATCCGGGTCAACGCGGTCGCGCCCGGCTGGATCCGCACCCCCATGACCGCCCGCCACGACGCGGAGCAGCAGCACCGGGCCGAGGCCACGATGGCGCGCATCTCACCGCTGGGCAGGGTCGGCGAGCCCGATGACGTCGCGCACACGGTGCTGCATCTGGCATCGGACGCGTCGGCCTTCATGACCGGCCAGATCCTCCGCCCGAACGGCGGCGTCGCCATGCCCTGGTAGCCCGCCACGCCCTGCCGGCGAACCAGGACCGGCCGCCGCCCGTACGCCAGAACCGGCGCTTCGCACGACCCGACAGGGCCGACGCACGCCAGGACCGGCCGGCCTCGCGCCACGACGAGCCGGATATCGGCGAGCCCGGTGTCGACGAGCCGGATATCGGCGACTGCGATATCAGCGAGTGCCAGGTACGGCCCGCCTCGCGCACGCCCCCTGCGCAGCGCCGCAGCAAACCGGTGCCCGCGTCGAATATCCCCGTCGGCCGGACCGTCTCGGCCACGTGCACGGGCAGGAGGCTGAGCCCCCATCCACCCGCCGCCACCGCGCCCTCGACCGGCCCCGCCTGCGCGGGCTCCAGCAGCAGCCGCAGCACGGCCCACCACCACACACCGCCGAGCACGAGCGCCGGCACCCACCGCCGCACCATGGCTGCCTCCTTCGGGCGAACCCCGGGGCTGTCGTTCGGAGCATGCCGGGTTCGCGGAATCCGTCCTGATCCGAACGGAAGACCTTAGTCCGGCCCGATCACCCTGCGGCAGAGCGCACCGGCGCAGTACCGGCGCGCATCTCGCAGTCGCACACCTGGCGCTCTCTCCCGCCGGGCCGCGCCTCCCCGCAGCGGGCCCGGTCCAGCGGGGAGCCCCCACCGCTTCCGGTGGGGGCTCCGCCGACTGCCGTTCAGTCCTTGTCGTCGCGGGTCAAGGAGTCCTTGACGCCCTCGGCACTCTCCCGGGCGTCACCCATGGCGCCCTTGGCCTTGCCCTTCGCCTGGTCCGCCTTGCCCTCGGACTCCATGCGCTTGTTGCCGGTCATCTTGCCCATGGCTTCCTTGGCCTTGCCTGCGATCTTGTCCTTCGCGCTTTCGTCGGTCATCACAACTCCTCGCGTCGTACGTACCGGCCTCTGCCCGGTCCCGGGCAGGCCGGTTGGAATGAGCCCCGGCCAGGCGAAAACCTGCCGGGCCAGTCCGGGAACCCCGGTCAGGCGCTCTCCGCCTGGAACATCCAGGCGTGCTTCTCGAGGTCGGCGGTGAGCGCGATGAGGATGTCCTGGCTGACGGGGTCGGGGTCACCCGTCACCTCGATCCGCTCGCGCATCCGGCCGATCACCACGCTCAGGGCGTCCACCAGGGTCCGTACGGCGTCGACATCCTTGACCCAGCCCTCGGGCACGGAGTCGATGGCCGTGGTCCTGGCGATCGTCCCCGACCGCCCGTCCGGATTGACGCCCAGCGCGGAGGCCCGTTCGGCCACCGTGTCGGAGTGCTGGCGGGCGGTGTCGACGACCTCGTCGAGCTGAAGGTGCACGGACCTGAACCGAGGCCCCACCACGTTCCAGTGGACCTGCTTGGCCACCAGTGAGAGATCGACGAGGTCCACCAGGGCGCCCTGGAGCGCATCACCCACGGACTTGAGGTCGGCCTCGGACAGCGGGCTCTTCACGACAGACATGCACGTCTCCGATCTGGTATCCGTTCCGTTCAGCACCAACCACGATGGCACAAACGAAGCAAAACGGTCATCCGGGGAATTGTTCGAAGAGAGCGTTCCCCGGTCTCAGACATGCGCCTGCCCGCCGAAAGCCCGCTAACACCCCCTCCACCACATCCCCCGCACCTCACCCGAACGCGCAGAAGCCCCGGCCGCCCCCTGAGGGGAGGACCGGGGCTCCGGCTTCACACTGAACCGAGCGGGTCAGGCGGCGACGACATCCACCGCTTCCGCAGGCGCCTTGATGGTCACCCGCCCCGTCGGTACACCCGTCACCGACGAAACGGAGACGGAATTGAGCATGGGGCGCACCGGTACTGGTACCGGATCACTGGCTGTCGCCGACTCGGCCAGTTCAGCCAGGGACAGCTCATCGCTCACTTCACGCATGAGCTCGGACATCCGTACATCAAGCGCGTCGCAAATGGCGGAGAGCAGTTCGGAGGATGCCTCCTTCTGCCCCCGCTCCACCTCGGAGAGATAGCCGAGCGAAACTCGGGCGGACGAGGAGACTTCGCGCAGAGTACGGCCTTGGCGCTGGCGCTGCCGACGCAGCACGTCACCAAGCAGGCGACGGAGCAGAATCATCGGTGGCTCCCTCCTCGGACCGCGTAGCCGCATCCTTCACGCCCCACCGTACCGCCTAGCGCTGCGGCCGTGCGGGGAGCGATGTCGTGTTCACTCAGGGCTGCAAACATCAATTCCCCCCGTTGTGTTCCGTATCCTGTGCGCTCGCGTACCCGCCGAGTTCGCCGGAGAGCAGTTCGAGCACGCTCCGTACGCTCTCTCTACGGATGTCCGCCCGTCCACCGTTCAACCGCAGCGCGGCCACTTTCCCGGCGTCACAGGGCCCGCAGACTGCGACGAAGACCGTTCCGACCGGCCGGCCGTCCTGGGGATCGGGTCCCGCGACGCCGGTTGTCGCCACACCCCAGTCCGCGCCGAGCGCCCGGCATACACCTGCCGCCATCTGGCGCGCGACCTCGGCGTCCACTGCCCCTCGCGCCGCCAGAAGCTCCGCGTCCACGCCCAGGACTTCACTCTTGAGGGGAGTCGCGTAGGCGGTCACCGACCCTCGGAAGGCCTGTGAGGCACCGGGTACGGACGTCAGCTCCGCCGCGACCAGGCCCCCGGTCAACGATTCGGCGACGGCGAGGCTCTCACCCCGCTCGACGAGCAGCCGCAGCACCCGGGCCGCGGCTGTCACCGCTCGGCCTCCGCGGCACCGCGGTTCCCCGCGACCCGCTCCGGGCCCCTGGCACCCTCGGAGGCGGTCCCGGCACGCCTGGAGGCCTGTCCCTCGTCCTTGGCGCTCTCCAGAGCCGCCTCAGCGTTCTGGGCAGCCTCCTGCGCGGCGGCCGCCCTCTCCTCCGCGCGCCCCTGCCGACGCAGCACGACGGCCTGGCGCACATAGTCCAGGCCAGTGACGACCGTCAGCACGACAGCCACCGCCATCACCCAGAAGCGCATCGTGGCCAGTGGACCGGTCAGCGCCAGGACGTACATCCCGACGGCGGTCCCCTGAGCCAGCGTCTTCATCTTCCCGCCGCGACTGGCCGGGATCACGCCGTGCCGGATCACCCAGAACCGCAGCACCGTGATGCCGAGCTCGCGGAAGAGGATCACACCCGTGACCCACCAGGGGAGATCACCGAGGTACGACAGACAGATCAGCGCCGCACCCATGATCGCCTTGTCGGCGATCGGGTCGGCGATCTTCCCGAAGTCGGTGACCAGGTTGTACTTACGCGCCAGATGCCCGTCGAACACGTCGGTGATCATCGCGATGGCGAACGCGGCCCAGGCGATGGAACGCCAGGCCGGGTCGTATCCGCCGTCGTGGAGCAGCAGCACGACGAACCCGGGGACCAGCACCAGCCGAGCCATGGTGAGCAGATTGGCGATGTTCCACAGGCTGGCCTGGTTTACGGCCGCAGCACCCAGTTTTCCGCCGCGGACCGGCGTCGCGCCGGTACCACCTGCCGCGGATGCCGGTGCTCCGGTCATCTGGCTACCTCCGCAAGTTCACGACACTCGGCCACCAGGTCCACACCTTCGGTGCCTACTACCTTTGCCTCGACCATACGGCCCGGGACAAGTCCCTCGCGTGCGGTGAAGAGCACCTGACCGTCCGTTTCGGGCGCCTGGTGGGCGGCACGGCCCACGGCGCGGGACTCGTCCTCGGTGGCCTCGACCGACTCGACCAGGACCTGGAGCGACTCACCGACGCGCTCCTCGGCCCGCTGCGAGGTCAGCTCCTCGGCCAGCTGCGAGATGTGTGCCAGCCGCTCGGCGATCGTGTCGGCGTCCAGCTTGTTCTCGTAGCCGACCGCCTCGGTGCCGTCCTCGTCGGAGTAGCCGAAGACGCCGATGGCGTCGAGGCGGGCACCGGTGAGGAACCGCTCCAGCTCCGCAAGGTCCGCCTCGGTCTCGCCGGGGAAGCCCACGATGAAGTTGGAGCGCGCGCCGGCCTGCGGTGCCTTGCTCCGGATGGTGTGCAGGAGCTCCAGGAAGCTGTCGGTGTCGCCGAAGCGGCGCATCGCGCGCAGCACGCCGGGTGCCGAGTGCTGGAACGACAGGTCGAAGTAGGGCGCGACCTTCGGCGTCGAGGTCAGGACGTCGATCAGACCGGGCCGCATCTCGGCGGGCTGCAGGTAGCTGACCCGGATGCGCTCGATGCCCTCGACGTCCGCGAGCTCCGGAAGGAGTGTCTCCAGGAGGCGGATGTCGCCGAGGTCCTTGCCGTACGAGGTGTTGTTCTCGGAGACCAGCATGACCTCCTTCACACCCTGCTCGGCCAGCCAGCGCGTCTCACCCAGGACGTCCGAGGGCCGCCGCGAGATGAAGGAGCCGCGGAAGGACGGGATGGCGCAGAAGGAGCAGCGGCGGTCGCAGCCCGAGGCCAGCTTCACGGAGGCGACGGGGCTGGTGCCCAGCCGGCGGCGCAGAGGCGCCCGCGGACCGGAGACCGGCGCGACTCCCTCCGGGAGATCGGCGGGGGCAGGTGCGGCCTCCTGGGCGTGGCCGGGGAGGGCGACGGCTGCGTCCTGGCGGTCGGCCGGGCTGATGGGCAGCAGCTTGCGGCGGTCGCGCGGGGTGTGGGAGGCGTGGATGCCTCCGTTGAGGATGGTCTGGAGGCGGTCGGAGATGTCTGCGTAGTCGTCGAATCCGAGGACTCCGTCCGCTTCCGGCAGGGCCTCGGCGAGGTCCTTGCCGTAGCGCTCGGCCATGCAGCCGACGGCGACGACGGCCTGGGTCCGGCCGTGATCCTTCAGGTCATTGGCTTCGAGCAGGGCATCGACGGAGTCCTTCTTGGCGGCCTCGACGAATCCACAGGTGTTGACCACGGCGACATCGGCATCGGAGGCATCCTCGACGAGCTCCCAGCCGTCCGCTGCCAAGCGGCCTGCGAGCTCCTCCGAGTCCACCTCGTTACGGGCGCAGCCAAGAGTGACAAGGGCGACGGTACGGCGTTCGGGCATGGGCTCAAGACTACTTTGTCCCGGCACTGGCCCCGCCGCGCAGGGTTCGACCACTACAGGGAGTGACAAAGACGGCGAGCCCCCGGCACGATGGCCGGGCGCTCGCCGCCTCTGTGTGAACTGTCGGATCGCGAGGTCAGCCGACCTCGGGATCACCCTTGGTGTACGAGAGCCGCTCCACCTGTCCGGGCTGGAACTGGTCCTCGACCTTCTTGCCGTTGACGAAGAGATCGATCGATCCGGCGTCACCGAGGACGAGGTCGACCCGCTCCTTGTCCTGGAAGGTCTTCGTCTCGCCCTGCTGGAGGGTTCCGTCGAAGAGGGACCGGCCGTTGTGGTCCTTGGCGGAGATCCAGCTCTTGCCCTGGCTCGCGCTGAGCTTCACCGTCACCTTGTCCTGGGGCGCTGCCGCGATGGCACTGTCCGAGGGGGCCGGCTTGGGATCGACGGGCTTGCTGGACGCCGGCTTGGGTGTGATCTTGTCGGATGTCGGGCCTTCGGCGACCTGGCCGGCGGTCGAGGGCTCGTCACCGCCCTTGAAGAAGGTGAAGCCGACGAATCCGACCACGGCGACGATGGCCGCGACCATGGCCGCGGTCCAGTTGGGCCGCCGGGGTTCGGATCGGATCCGCTCGGCTTCGAACAGCGGTGCCGCCGGCGTCGGCGCGGGACGGCCGCCGTGCTCGGCGTCGTACTGCGAAACGAGCGGTTCCGGATCGGTGCCTACGGCACGTGCGAGCGTTCGGATATGGCCGCGGGCGTACACGTCGCCGCCGCAGCGGGAGAAGTCGTCCTCCTCGATCGCGTGCACGATGGGGATGCGCACCCGGGTGGACGTGCTGATCTCTTCGACCGTGAGACCTGCGGCGATACGAGCCTGCTGAAGCACTCGACCGATCGAAGGCCGGTCGTCTTCGGGGGAGTTGCCGATGGACACGGGGGCGCCTTTCGAGCGTGAGCCACCTGCTGGGTGTTCAGTCTAGGGGGGGTACGAAAGGGTGGGGCAACCGGGAGGGAGGACTTTGTACGCCATCAGATTCGAACAGAGCCGGATTCGCCCGACCGCCCCGGGAAGGGACATCCTGCTGTCCCTCCCTCCAACTTGACGTACGACCCGGCGAAACGGTTGCCCGCAAAACCCTTACGAACCGGTTTCCCCACGGATCAGCGCCAACACCCCGTCGAGCTCGTCCGGTTTCACCATGACGTCGCGCGCCTTGGAGCCCTCGCTGGGGCCGACGATGTTCCGCGACTCCATCAGGTCCATCAGCCGGCCGGCCTTCGCGAAACCCACCCGCAGCTTGCGCTGGAGCATCGAGGTGGACCCGAACTGAGTGGAGACGACCAGCTCAGCGGCCTGGCAGAGCAGATCCAGGTCGTCGCCGATGTCCTCGTCGATCTCCTTCTTCTGCTTCGTCCCGACCACCACGTCCTCACGGAAGACGGGGGCCATCTGATCCTTGCAGTGCTGGACGACCGCCGCGACCTCGTCCTCGGTGACGAAGGCACCCTGCATACGCGTCGGCTTGTTCGCCCCCATCGGCAGGAACAGTCCGTCACCCTTTCCGATGAGCTTCTCGGCTCCGGGCTGGTCGAGGATGACGCGGCTGTCGGCCAGCGACGAGGTCGCGAAGGCGAGGCGGGAGGGCACGTTGGCCTTGATCAGACCGGTGACGACGTCCACCGAGGGGCGCTGGGTGGCGAGCACCAGATGGATTCCGGCGGCGCGGGCCAGTTGGGTGATGCGGACGATCGAGTCCTCGACGTCCCGGGGGGCCACCATCATGAGGTCGGCCAGCTCGTCGACGATCACCAGCAGATACGGGTACGGCGACAGCTCCCGCTCGCTGCCCTCCGGCGTCTTGAGCTTGCCGGTGCGCACGGCGTGGTTGAAGTCGTCGATGTGCCGGTATCCGAACGCGGCGAGGTCGTCGTAGCGCAGGTCCATCTCGCGCACGACCCACTGAAGGGCCTCGGCGGCCTTCTTGGGGTTGGTGATGATCGGCGTGATCAGGTGCGGAATGCCCTCGTACGCGGTCAGCTCGACGCGCTTGGGGTCGACGAGCACCATGCGGACGTCCTCCGGCGTCGCCCGCACCATCACCGAGGTGATGAGGCAGTTGATGCAGGAGGACTTACCGGAACCGGTGGCACCGGCCACCAGGACGTGCGGCATCTTCGCGAGGTTGGCCATTTCGTACCCGCCCTCGACGTTCTTGCCGAGCGCGACCAGCATCGGGTGGTCGTCCTCCGCCGCGTCCGCGAGCCGCAGCACGTCGCCGAGGTTGACCATCTCCCGGTCGGAGTTGGGGATCTCGATGCCGACCGCGGACTTCCCCGGGATCGGGGAGATGATCCGGACGTCGGGGCTGGCGACGGCGTACGCGATGTTCTTGGCGAGCGCCGTGATCCGCTCGACCTTCACGGCGGGCCCGAGCTCCACCTCGTACCGCGTCACCGTGGGGCCGCGGGTGAAACCGGTGACGGCGGCGTCGACCTTGAATTCGGTGAAGACGTTGGTCAGCGACGCGACGATGGCGTCGTTGGCGGCGCTGCGGGTCTTGCCGGGGCCGCCTCGCTCCAGCAGGTCGAGCGAGGGCAGCGAGTAGGTGATGTCGCCGGAGAGCTGGAGCTGCTCGGCGCGGGGCGGCAGCGGCTGCGACTGCGAGCGGTCGGGGGCCGGCTTGGTCAGGTCGGGCACGCCCCCGGCGGGCGAGGACGCCTTCTCCCCCGGCCTCCGGGCCGGCTCCGCCTCCCTGGCACCGGGCACCGGAGTGCCCGTGCGTTCGCGGTCCACCGAGACGCCCTGGGTGAGGTCGGCGACGACCGGCGAGGGCGGCATGCCGTTGAGCACCGCCCCGTCGAGCGCGGCGGCCGCTGCGGCTGCGACGTCGACCGCGTCCATGGTGCGGTTCATCGTCGGCTGCACGGAGGGCCTGCGCGGCCTGCGGCGCTTGGAGAGCGCGTCGGTCTCCGCCCGGTCGGGGTCGTACTCGTCGTCCGCCTCGGAACGGCGGGCGGAGGAGCGGCGCGAACCCGCGGGCAGCGACTCACGCCACTGCTCGTCGTACCGCTCGTCGTCGTCCTCGTCCAGCGCCTCCGGGTCGTACACCGGGTCGATGATTCCCAGTTTGGAACCGAGCAGCCGCAGCCGCTGCGGAATCGCGTTCACCGGGGTCGCCGTCACGACCAGCAGTCCGAAGACGGTCAGGAGCAGGAGCAGCGGTACGGCGAGCACCTCGCCCATGGTGAAGATCAGCGGTTTGGAGGCGGCCCAGCCGATGAGGCCGCCCGCGTCCTGCATGGCCTCGGTGCCGTCCTCGCGGCCCGGCGATCCGCACGCGATGTGGACCTGCCCGAGCACTCCGATGACCAGCGCGGAGAGCCCGATGACGATGCGGCCGTTGGCCTCGGGCTTCTCCGGATACAGGATCAGCCGTACGGCCACGGCGCCCAGCAGTATCGGCACGAGGAGGTCGAGCCGGCCGAAGGCTCCGGTGACGAGCATCTCGACGAGGTCGCCGACCGGGCCGCGGAGATTCGACCAGGTGCCCGCGGCGACGACCAGCGCGAGGCCGAGCAGCAGCAGCGCGACGCCGTCCTTGCGGTGGGCGGGGTCGAGCCCCTTGGCACCGCGCCCTATGCCGCGGAACACCGCGCCGACGGCGTGGGCCGCACCGAGCCAGACGGCGCGCACCAGTCGGTACACACCGCCGGTGGGCGACGGCGCCGGTTTGGGCGGCGCGGCCTTCTTGGCCACCGCCTTCTTCGCGGGTGCCTTCTTCGCGGGCGCGGCTTTCTTCGCCGCGGTCTTCTTGGCGGGCGCGGCTTTCTTGGCCGGGCCCGGGGCACGGCCGGCGCGCTTCGCGGTGCCCGCCGTGCCCTGGGAACCCTTGCCGGACGTACGTGAGGCCATGGGGCCGAGGTTACCGGTGTCTGCGGCAGTGAACACGTGCGCGTGACGGTTCACCCGACCGTGTCGCCGTACGGCGGCCGCAAACTGACGCGCCCTCACCGGCCTCCCGGACACCGAATGCCCGCAGCCCGGGGATGTCCGTACCGGGACACGACCGCCGACCGGCCGCCCTCTCGGCCCGGTTGAGGCCTCGCCGGCCCGAAGGGACCTGACGGAGAGGGGCAGTGCCGTCCACGGCCCCGCTACAAGGGAAGCGGCGCGGGTCCGCCACCGGTGCCGGGCTCCAGGGCGTCCAGCGCCCGGCGCAGCCCGGTCAGCTTCCGTTCGAGGTGCGCGGCGGTGGCCACGGCTCCGGCGTCCGCCGACTCGTCGTCGAGCTGCTTGGAGAGGGCCTCGGCCTGCTCCTCGACGGCCGCGAGCCGTGCGGAGAGTTCGGCCAGCAGCCCGGCGGGCTCCCTCTCTCGGTTCACACCCCCGTGACCGCCGCCCTCCAACTGGAGTCGCAACAGCGCCGCCTGCTCACGCAGCTGGCAGTTCTTCATGTACAGCTCGACGAAGACCGAGACCTTGGCCCGCAGCACCCACGGGTCGAACGGCTTCGAGATGTAGTCCACCGCGCCGGCCGCATAACCCCGGAAGGTGTGGTGCGGACCGTGGTTGATCGCGGTGAGAAAGATGATCGGGATGTCCCGGGTCCGTTCCCGCCGCTTGATGTGCGCCGCGGTTTCGAAACCGTCCATGCCCGGCATCTGGACGTCCAGCAGAATGACCGCGAAGTCGTCCGTGAGCAGCGCTTTGAGCGCCTCCTCCCCTGACGATGCCCGGACCAGTGTCTGATCGAGCGCAGAGAGGATGGCCTCCAGCGCCAGCAGATTCTCCGGCCGGTCATCGACCAGGAGGATCTTGGCCTTCTGCACCATGGCCCGTCCTCCTCGCCCCGGAATTGCACCGGGCGCCGCCCCAGGGGACGGCTCCCTTACGCCGTCCGTCCTTGTGCCGGTCATGGTAGCCGCACCCCGCCCGTCACCACACCCTGTCACCGCGATGTCACTGTGCACACAGGGAAAACGCGGTGGGAGACCAGAAGGTTCCCCGAAAACCGCGCTCCCACACTCCTTCCGACACAGCCAATCAACAGAACACGATTGATTCGCTCAATTTCCGATCACTCTCCGCGCATCCACTGCTCCATAACCGAAAGCAGATGATCAGGATCGACCGGCTTGGTGACGTAGTCGGATGCTCCGGACTCGATCGCCTTCTCGCGGTCGCCCTTCATCGCCTTGGCGGTCAGAGCGATGATCGGCAGACCGGCGAACTGCGGCATCCTGCGGATCGCCGAGGTCGTCGCGTAACCGTCCATCTCCGGCATCATGATGTCCATCAGGACGACCGTCACATCGTCGTGCTGCTCCAGGACTTCGATCCCCTCGCGCCCGTTCTCCGCGTACAGGACCGACAGTCCGTGCTGCTCAAGCACGCTGGTGAGCGCGAAGACGTTACGGATGTCGTCGTCGACGATCAGCACCTTCTCGCCGCCGAACCGGAACGTCCTGCGGACCTCCGGCTCCTCCTGGCCGCCGAGCGTCCACGGCTCCTGCGGGGACTGCCGCTCCGCCGGGGAAGCCGCCCGGGGCGGCAGCGCGGGCTGCTGCCGCGCACCGCCCAGCGCCTTGCGCCGACGCCTCAACAGCCCGGCCGCACCGCCCTGGTCGTGCGCGCTCCCCGGCATCCCTGAGGCCTCCCCGAACGTCTGGAAACCAGGTCCGGAGCCCTGCCCCATCCCGTGGCCGGCCTCGGGCAGCCGGCCGCTCGCGACCGCCGTACCGTGCATCTCGATGGGCCCTGGGCCGATCTGCGGGTAACCCTGCGGTGGGAGTTCACTCGGGTGCAGCGGCAGGTACAGCGTGAACGTCGAGCCGCGGCCGGGCTCGCTCGCCGCATGGATCTCGCCACCCAGCAGCCGTGCGATCTCCCGGCTGATGGAAAGGCCGAGACCGGTACCGCCGTACTTGCGGCTGGTCGTGCCGTCCGCCTGCTTGAACGCCTCGAAGATCACCAGCATCTTGCTCGACGCGATTCCGATACCGGTGTCGGTCACCGAGAAGGCGATCAGGTCGGCGTCGGCGTCCCGCAGTGAACCGGCTTCCAGCAGCTGCTCACGAATGGCGTTCGGCACCTCGGCACCGGCGTGCCGGATCACCAGCTCGACGGCGCCGCCGTCGGTGAACTTCACCGCGTTGGAGAGCAGATTGCGCAGCACCTGAAGCAGCCGCTGTTCGTCGGTGTGCAGCGTGGCAGGGAGTTCAGGAGATACCCGTACGGAGAAATCCAGCCCCTTTTCCGCGGTCAGCGGCCGGAACGTCGCCTCCACGTAGTCGACCAGCTGGACCAGGGCGATCCGGGTCGGGCTGACGTCCATCTTGCCCGCCTCGACCTTCGACAGATCCAGGATGTCGTTGATCAGCTGAAGCAGGTCGGAACCGGCACCGTGGATCGTCTCGGCGAATTCCACCTGCTTCGGCGACAGATTGCCCTCGGCGTTGTCCGCCAGGAGTTTGGCCAGAATGAGCAGCGAGTTGAGCGGTGTCCGCAGCTCGTGCGACATGTTCGCGAGGAACTCCGACTTGTACCGCATGGAGACGGCGAGCTGTTCGGCGCGCTCCTCCAGTACCTGCCGCGCCTCCTCGATCTCGGTGTTCTTGACCTCGATGTCGCGGTTCTGCTGGGCCAGCAGCTCGGCCTTCTCCTCCAGTTCGGCATTGGACGCCTGGAGGGCCTTCTGCCGGTTCTCCAACTCCTGCGACCGGTCGCGCAATTGCTCCGTGAGCTCCTGCGACTGCTCCAGCAGCTTCTCGGTCGTGGTGTTGACGCTGATCGTGTTGACGCTGGTCGCGATCATCTCGGCGAGCTGGTTGAGGAAGTCCCGCTGGATGTGGGTGAACGGCTGGAAGGAGGCCAGTTCGATCACCCCGAGGACCTTCCCCTCGAAGAGCACCGGCAGCACGATCACGTGCGCGGGCGGCGCCTCGCCGAGGCCGGAGGAGATCTTCAGGTACCCCGGCGGCACGTTGTCCACCTGGATCGTCCGCTTCTCCTCCGCCGCAGTACCGATGAGCGTCTCACCGGGCCGGAAGGACGTCGGCATGGAGCCGGCGGAGTAGCCGTAGCTGCCCCGCATCCGGAGCTCGTACGAACCCTCCCTGTCGCCGTCCGCCCCCAGGGCGTCGGCGTCTCCCGTCGCCATGGCGAGGAAGAAGGCACCGTGTTGCGCGGAGACGACCGGCGTCAGCTCGCTCATGATCAGCGAGGCCACGTCGTCCAGATCGCGCCGTCCCTGCATCAGACCGGAAATCCGGGCGAGGTTGCCCTTGAGCCAGTCCTGCTCCTTGTTCGTGGCGGTGGTGTCGCGCAGGTTCGCGATCATCGTGTTGATGTTGTCCTGCAGGGCCTGGATCTCGCCCGCGGCATCCACATCGATCTTGAGATTGAGATCGCCGCGGGTCACCGCGGTGGCGACGGCCGCGATGGCACGCACCTGGCGGGTCAGGTTCCCTGCCATCTCGTTCACCGACTCGGTGAGGTCGCGCCAGGTGCCGTCCACGTCCCGGACCCTCGCCTGACCGCCCAGCTGGCCCTCGGTACCCACCTCACGCGCCACCCGGGTCACCTGGTCGGCGAACGAGGACAGCTGGTCGACCATCGTGTTGATGGTGTTCTTCAGCTCCTGGATCTCACCCCGGGCATCGATGTCGATCTTCTTGGTGAGATCGCCCTTGGCGATGGCCGTGGTGACCGTGGCGATCTGGCGCACCTGGCCGGTGAGGTTGGACGCCATCGAGTTCACGGACTCGGTGAGGTCCTTCCACGTACCGGAGACGCCGGGGACGCGCGCCTGGCCGCCCAGTTCACCCTCCGTGCCCACCTCACGGGCGACTCGCGTCACCTCGTCGGCGAACGACGACAGGGTCGTCACCATCGTGTTGACGGTGTCGGCCAGCTCGGCGACCTCACCACGCGCCTCGACGGTGACCTTCTTCGTCAGGTCTCCGTTGGCCACCGCGGACGAGACGCGGGAGATGTTCCGCACCTGACTGGTCAGGTTGTTGGCCATCAGGTTGACGTTCTCGCTGAGGTCCTTCCAGATGCCCGTCGCACCGCGCACCCGGGCCTGGCCGCCGAGGATGCCCTCGGTGCCCACCTCGCGGGCCACCCGCGTCACCTCGTCGCCGAAGTTCATCAGCTGGTCGACCATCGTGTTGACGGTGGTGACCAGTTCGAGGATCTCACCCTTGGCGTCGACGGTGATCTTCTTGGAGAGATCACCGTTGGCGACCGCGGTGGTGACCTCGGCGATGTTGCGGACCTGAAGGGTCAGGTTGTTCGCCATGCCGTTGACGGACTGGGTGAGGTCCTTCCACGTGCCGGACACACCCTGCACCTCGGCCTGACCGCCGAGGATGCCCTCCGTACCCACCTCACGGGCGACCCGCGTCACCTGCTCGGCGAAGTTGGAGAGCTGGTCGACCATCGTGTTGAGAGTGTTCTTCAGCTCCAGGATCTCGCCGCGCGCGTCCACGTCGATCTTCTGCGAGAGGTCACCGCGCGCCACCGCCGTGGCGACCTGCGCGATATTACGGACCTGAGCGGTGAGGTTCCCGGCCATGCCGTTCACCGAATCGGTCAGATCACGCCACACACCCGCCACGCCGGGCACCTGCGCCTGGCCACCGAGACGCCCGTCCGTGCCCACCTCGCGCGCCACCCGGGTCACCTGCTCGGCGAAGGCCGAGAGCTGGTCCACCATCGTGTTGATGGTGTTCTTCAGCTCCAGGATCTCGCCGCGCGCGTCCACGTCGATCTTCTGCGACAGGTCGCCCCGCGCCACCGCCGTGGTCACCTGGGCGATCTGGCGCACCTGGGAGGTCAGGTTCCCCGCCATGAAGTTGACGGAGTCGGTGAGCTCCTTCCACGTACCGGAGACACCGTCGACCCGTGCCTGACCGCCGAGGCGGCCCTCCGTGCCCACGTCCCTCGCCATCCTCGTCACCTGGTCGGCGAAGGAGGACAGCTGCGCCACCATCGTGTTGACGGTGTTCTTCAGTTCCAGCATCTCGCCGGCCACGTCGACGGTGACCTTCTGGGACAGGTCACCGTTGGCCACCGCCGTGGTCACCTGGGCGATGTCGCGCACCTGACCCGTCAGGTTCCGGAACGCCGTGTTCACGGAGTCCGTGAGGTCCTTCCAGGTACCCGCCGCGCCCGGCACCTCGGCCTGGCCGCCGAGACGGCCCTCGACGCCGACTTCCCGGGCCACCCGGGTCACTTCCGAGCCGAAGGACTGAAGCTGGTCGACCATCGTGTTGACGGTGTTCTTCAGCTCCAGCATCTCGCCGGCCACATCGACGGTGACCTTCTGCGACATGTCACCGCTGGCCACCGCCGTGGTCACCTGGGCGATGTCCCGCACCTGGGTCGTCAGATTGCGGAAGACCGTGTTCACCGAGTCGGTGAGGTCCTTCCAGGTACCCGCCGCGCCCGGCACCTGCGCCTGGCCGCCGAGCAGACCCTCGCCGCCGACCTCGCTGGCCACACGGGTGACCTCGTCCGCGAAGGTGCGCAGCGTCTCGGTCATCTGGTTGATCGTCTCGGCGAGCTGCGCGACCTCGCCGCGCGCGCTCACCCGGACCTTCTGCGACAGGTCACCGTTGGCGACCGCCGTCGTCACCTCAGCGATGCCGCGCACCTGGGAGGTGAGGTTGCCCGCCATCGTGTTGACGGAGTCGGTCAGGTCCTTCCAGACCCCGGCCACGCCCGGCACCGTCGCCTGCCCGCCCAGCTCGCCCTCGGTACCCACCTCACGGGCGACGCGGGTCACCTCGGAGGAGAACGAGGACAGCTGGTCGACCATCGTGTTGACGGTGTTCTTCAACTGGGCCATCTCGCCGGCCACATGGACGGTGACCTTCCGCGACAGATCGCCCTTGGCGACCGCCGTCGTCACCAGGGCGATGTCGCGCACCTGCGCGGTCAGCCGGTACGCCATGGTGTTGACGGAGTCCGTGAGGTCCTTCCAGGACCCGGACATCCCGCGCACCTGGGCCTGGCCGCCGAGCTTGCCCTCGGTGCCCACCTCGACCGCGACCCGCGTCACCTGCTCGGTGAACGCGGACAGCTGGTCGACCAGGTTGTTGACCGTGCGGGCGACCTTCAGGAACTCGCCGCGCAGCGGCCGTACCGTCTCGTCCGCCGTGTGCGAACGCAGCTCCATCCGCTGTTCGAGATCTCCGTCGGCCACCGCCGACAGCACCCGTCCGACCTCCGAGACCGGACGTGCGAGATCATCGACCAGCTCGTTGGACGCGTCGATCGCGGCCGCCCAGGAACCCTCGCAGGCCCCCGTCTCCAGCCGCTCGGTGAGCTTGCCCTCCCGGCCGACCACGCGCCGCACGCGCGCGAGCTCACCGGTGAGATGCACGTTGCGGTCGGCGACCTCGTTGAAGACCGCCGCTAGCTCGGCCATGACACCGTCGCCCGAGACGGTCACCCGCCTGCGGAAGTTGCCGTCACGCATGGCCACCAGACCGGAGAGCAGTCTGTTGAGTGCCGCGGCGTCGACCTCGACGGTTCCATTGCGCTGCTTCTTCACGGGCTGTCCGCCTTTACTGCGCGTACCTGTCCCCCGCGCCGCCACGTCAGACTCCACCGTGTCCCTCCCGCAGGGGTTGACCGAATCGCTCGGGCCTTGTCCGAGAGCTTGCCCAGATCCTCTGTGGCTCACCGTCACAGCCCACCGTTGACGGGTGACCATGCGGACGTCAAATCGTTGAAACGTACCAGGCCGGAACCGGTCGGGGTGGAGCGTCCCATGGTTGTCCCACATCCCTCCATGAGTAAGCCCACACTTGTCCGGTCACGGGCCTGTTCCTGTCCGTCCTTGCCCGAACCCGGCCCTCGTGTATCCGGCACCTGCACGAAGCGTCTAGCCTGGCAAGGCGAATCGAAGCGGCAAGAAACGGGCACAGGACTCGGGAAAGCGACGAGACACCATATGGGGAGTGCTGTGATCACGGCGCGCGCGGCTGCCACTTTCGACCCGGTCGGGCGCTCCGTCGCGACCGCCCGCGCCTTTGTCCGGGACACGCTCCAGGGGTGGGGATACACCGACGTCGTCGATGACGCCGTCGTCCTCACCAGCGAGCTCGTCACCAACGCGGTGGTGCATGCGGGCACGGCGGCGGACGTGCTGTGCCTGCGCACGGAGGACGGTGTCCGGGTCGAGGTCTCCGACCACTACCCGGAACGCGAGATCCCGCTCCAGTCCACCGGGCTGGACTTCGGCAGTCCCGACCGGGAGAGCGGCCGCGGCCTTCTCCTGTGCGCGGCACTCGCCTCCCGCTGGGGTGTCGAGTACTCCCCCACGCACAAACATGTCTGGTTCCAGCTCGATCTCCCCGACCGACCCGTGGGTATCCGCTCCGCGGGCCCACTGCTCCCCCTCGACCTGCTCCCCGTCACCGATGAACGGGTCCGAGTCGCCGTCGTCCAGATCGACAGCACGGGGTCCGTCGCGGCATGGAACGACGACGCCTCGTATCTGTTCGGTCATACGGCGGAGCAGGTCACCGGCAAGCAGTTCACCGATTTCACCGCCTGGCCGCAGACGCCGGGCACCAACACCGGCATCGCCGACGCACTGCGCCTCTCGCGCTGGGAGGGCAGCTACGGCATGCGCGGCGCCGACGGCCGCACGATCCCGGTCTACGGCTCCCACCTGCGCGTCCGGGACACCCGGGGCGAACCCTCGACGGTGTGCCTGCTGGTGCGCGACTACGAGCGGGCCGTGCTCCAGTCACCGGTACGCACGCCGGTCTCCGACGCGAACACCGAAAGCCGCACGACGGACCCCTTCGAGGTCTTCATCGGCTCTCCTGCCCCCGACGACCTCGACGGGCTGCTCCAGCGCACCGTCGAACGGGCCCGCGACATGCTCGACGCCGACGCGGCCTTCCTGCTGCTGGCGACGGACGACGAGACCGAACTGGAAGTGCGCGCCACGACAGGCCTGCCCTCCGCCCGTCAGCGCTTCGCCCGTGTCCCCGTCGAAGCCGGCACCGGACGGTACGGCTCCGCGCGCATGCCCGCCGTCCATGAGGACCTCGACGCCGTGCCCGGCGCCGTCCCCCTGCTCGGCGACACGGGCATGCGCTCGGTGGTCACCGTCCCGCTGAAGGTCGAGGGGCGGCTCACGGGCTCCCTGGGCGTCGCGGCCGAGGCCGCGGGCCGGTACTCCAACGAGGAGGCCCTGCGCCTCCAGTTCGCAGCCGACCGCATCGCCCTGGCCGTCGAGTCCGCCCGTCTGGGAGAGCTCGAACGGCTGCGCCGCGGCTCGCTCTCCTTCCTCGTCGAGGCGTCCGACCTGCTGGCCGGCACCCTCGACCGCGACCAGACCCTCGCCCTGATGGCACAGATGACCGTCCCCACCCTGGCCACCTGGTGTGCCGTCTACACGATCGCCGACCAGGCCTCTGACCCGTACCTCTCGTACGTACTGCACGAGGACGAGGAACGCATCGACGGCCTCAAGGCCCTGCTCTCCAAGATCTCCCCGCCCGACCCGGTGCCGACGCCCGGCGCCCGTGTCTGGTCCGCACCGTCGGAGGCCGCCCATCAGGCCGCCCTGCGCACATCGATGCGCAGCGTCGGCCTCGGTGACCCCGGCGGGCTCGGCGCCGGCATCCGTACGACACTCGCCACCGCGGCCGCGGTGGGCGGGGAGACCGTGGTCCTTCCGCTGGTCGCCCGCAACCGGGTCATCGGCATGCTCACGCTCGGCAAGCCGTCCGACGACCACTTCCGCCAGGAGATCCTGGAGCTGGCCGAGGACCTCTCCCGCCGGGCCGCCCTGGCTCTGGACAACGCCCGTCTCTACTCCGAGCGCACGGCCATCAGCCAGTCCCTCCAGCGCAGCCTGCTGCCTCCGGGCCTGCCCGATGTTCCCAATGTCGAGATCGAGGTCATCTACCGGGCAGCCGGTGAGGGCAACGAGGTGGGCGGCGACTTCTACGACGTCTTCCCGATCCGCGACGGCGCCTACGGCTTCGCCATCGGCGACGTGTGCGGTACGGGTCCGGAGGCCGCGGCCGTCACGGGCCTGGCTCGTCATGCCCTGCGCCTCCTCGCCCGCGAGGGCTTCGGCGGCCCCGCCGTCCTGGAGCGTCTGAACGCCGCCATCCTGGACGAGGGCGCCCGCAGTCGCTTCCTGACCCTTCTGTACGGGGAGTTGTGGCCGCAGGAGGACGGCAGCGCCCTTCTGAAGGTGGTGTGCGCAGGCCATCCGTTGCCGTTGCGCCTGCGCCAGGACGGCTCGGTCGAGGCGGCGGCGGAGCCGCAGCCCCTGCTGGGTGTCATCGAGGACCTGGAGCTGTACGAGCAGACGGTGACCCTGGAGCCGGGCGATGTGCTGCTGTGCGTGACGGACGGCGTCACCGAACGCCGCGAGGGCGCCCGCATGCTCGGTGACGACGGTCTGGCGGACGTTCTGGCCAACTGCACGGGCCTGACAGCGGGAGCGGTCGCGGCACGCATTCTGCGAGCGGTCGAGCGATTCGCCGCCGAGCCGGCCTCGGACGACATGGCCATCCTCGCGATGCGCGTCCCCGAACCACAGACCGCTGCATAACTCGCGTCGGCTCCGGACAGCCGGGCCCCCGGATACGCGAAAGGCCCCCGCCATCTGGCGGGGGCCTTTCGTCTGTCCGAGCCCCAATGCGGAATCGAACCGCAGACCTTCTCCTTACCATGGAGACGCTCTACCGACTGAGCTATTGGGGCCTTGCTGCCCTGCGGCAACGAGCTAAAGCATACCCCGAACCAGGGGGTATGCAAAACCATCTGTCGCACCGTCACCATCCCGCCCACCAGGGGTGTTCCGAGAGCGAGCCCACGGCCCCGCCCTGCCACGCACCCCCTCCCCGGTGCGCCGGCGACCTGGTCCGGAACGCAGAAAAGCCCCGTGCCACAAGGGCACGGGGCTTAACTATCAAAAGGAGTTCGGCGGCGTCCTACTCTCCCACAGGGTCCCCCCTGCA
>NZ_JBEOVJ010000091.1:0-31325 GCF_040295435.1 Streptomyces sp. NPDC002809 | reverse complement strand
GGCGCGCGATCGTGGTCGCCTTCAACAAGTGGGACACCCTCGACGAGGAGCGCCGCTACTACCTGGAGCCGCAGGTGATCGTGATCCTCACCGACCAGCAGCGCTGGGACACGGCCGGCGTGCACGGCAACCGGGCGGGGGTGACTCCCGAGTTCGACCGGATCGCCCGCGAGGGCACCCTCTTCGAGCAGGCGATCACCCCCAACCCGGTCTGCGCACCCGCCCGTTCGGCGCTGCAGACCGGCCGCTTCCCGACCTCCACCGGCGTCTTCCGCAACGGGCTGCCGCTGCCCCAGGACCTCCCCACCCTGGCCGGGGAGTTCGCGGCGGCCGGGTATGCGACGGGCTATGTCGGCAAGTGGCATCTGGCGGGCGAGGACCAGCCGGACGGCCCGGTGGAACCCGGCCGCCGGGGCGGCTACGCGCGGTGGCTCGCCTCGGACCGGCTCGAGTTCACCTCGGACGCCTACCGCACGGTGGTGTACGACGAGGACGGGGATCCCGTCCGGCTGCCCGGATACCGCTCGGACGCCCTGATCGACGCGGCGATCCGTTTCGTTGCCGACCACCACGACCGCCCGTACCTGTTGTTCCTCTCCCTGCTGGAGCCGCACCACCAGAATCCGACCGACGACCACCCGGCCCCTGCGGGCTACCGCGAGCGCTACGAGGGCGCCTGGCTGCCCCCGGATCTCGCCGCGCTCGCACCGGACGCCCCGCAGGGCGGTGCGCACCGCCATCTGGCCGGCTACCTCGGGCAGATCAAGCGGGTCGACGAGGGCGTGGGGCGGCTGCGCGACGCCCTGCGGAGCATCGGAACCGAGGAGAACACCGTGCTGGCCTGGACGGCGGACCACGGTTCCCACTTCCGTACCCGCAACAGCGAGTACAAGCGCTCGGCCCATGAGGCGTCCGTCCATGTGCCCCTCGCGCTCACCGGACCGGGCTTCAGCGGCGGCGGGCTCGTCCGCCGGCCCGTCGGGACGGTGGATCTGATGCCCACCCTGCTGTCGGCCGCGGGCCTCCCGGTTCCCGACGGCGTCCAGGGACGCTCCCTGCTCCCGCTGACCGGCGGGGGCCGTGATCCCGGCCGGCCAGGCTCCGTGTTCGTCCAGATCAGCGAGGACCGGGTAGGGCGCGCGGTGCGTACCTCCCGGTGGAAGTACGTGGTGGACGCGCCGGACGCGGACGCGTGGAACGACCCGGGCGCGGACCGCTACACGGAGACGGAGCTGTACGACCTGGCTGCCGACCCGTACGAGTTGGACAACCTCGCCGGGCTCGACTCGCACCGGGAGGTCGCCGACGAGCTGCGTGGCGAACTGCTGGACTGGCTGGAGCGGATCGAGGACGTGAAGCCCGAGATCGACCGGGCGGCCGCACGCCCGTCCGGCCAGCGCCGGGCGGAGTCGTTCCCGGCCGGGGCACCCTGGGAGGGCGTGCGGTTCGGTCACCGTCCGCGTCCCTGAGCGCGTCGGCCTTCGACGCCGGGGCCCGTGCGTCCGAACCCTGCTCAAGCGCAGCGGCCCCGGACCTCCGCGGTCTGCTCAGACGCCCGCGGCCACGCAGGTCGCGGGAGCGGACCCCTGTCGCGTCCCCGCCGCCCACCGGGCCGCCGGCCCCAGTGCGTACGACGCGGCGAGGACCATGGCGCCGAGCAGCAGCCAGCCCGCCGTGCCCCAGCCGACCAGCAGCCCGGTGAGCAGGAGGGGGCCCAGTGTGCGGGCGACGGTGACGCCGGTGCCGAAGAAGCCCTGGTACTCACCGATGCGTCCCGCCGGTGCCAGATCGAAGGAGAGTTGCCAGGAGCCGGCCGAATGCAGCATCTCCGCCGCGACCAGCAGCACCGAGCCGACGGCCAGGGCGGTCACCGCGACCCACGGTGAGTCCGCCGCCGACACGGCGAAGGCGGCGCACGTGAGGACCATGAGTGCACCGGACCGGCGAAGGGCGCGGGCTGCCGTGGAGATCCCGTTCACGGAACGGGCGGTGCGGACCTGGAAGAGCATCACGGCACCGGTGTTGAGCACGAACAGCGCGGAGACCAGCCACTCGGGAGCCTCGGTCCGCTCGGTGATCCACAGCGGCAGGCCGAGGCTGAGCAACGGCATGCGCAGGAGCAGCACGGTGTTGAGAAGTGCGACGACGGCGTACGGCCGGTCCCGCAGCACCGCGAGTTTCGCGCGGCGGTCCCCGGGCACCGCCGCGACGGCCGGCAGCCGCAGCAGGACGAGTGCGCAGAGCAGAAAGCTCGCGGCGTCGACGGCGAACACCGCGAGGTAGGCCGCCGTGGTTCCCGCGGACAGGGCGAGGCCGCCGAGCGCGGCGCCCACGGCAAGGCCCGCGTTGAGCGTCGACTGCAGATGGGCGAGCGCGCCGGTGCGCTCCTCCTTGGCGACCAGGCCCGCGAGCAGCGCCTGGCGGGCGGCAGCAAGGCCCGACTGCGCGGTGGCGTAGAGGCAGGCGGCCGCGAGGAACAGTGCGAAGTCCCGTACGACGAGGAAGGACGCGACCGCGACACCGGTCGCGACGGCCAGGAGCACCGCCGTTCCCCGCGGGCCCCGGCGGTCCGCGATCCGGCCGAGCGGCACTCCGGCGACCGAGCCGACCGCCCAGGCCACGGTGAGGCCGATCCCGATCCTGGCGGGGGCGAGACCGACCACGTGGGTGAAGTAGAGGGCCGAGGTGACGTAGTACGCGCCGTCGCCGACCGAGTTGCTCAACTGGGCCAGCGAGAGGGTGCGTTGGGGTCCGGTCGGTGGCAGAAGGTTCGGCATGGCCCTGACGTTACGCAGGGAGCGGCTCACCGGTGTGGGGCAATTCGGCACCGTGCCGGTGGGCCATTCGCCCGTTCCCGGACGGCTCCGGTCTCGCTCCGCCGAGGGACGGACGGCCTGCCTCGTCGCCGAGGTCGCGACGAAGCGCGCGTCCGCCGCCCCGCCCCGAGGACGGCGGAGCTGCGGATGCTCCCGGCGACGGCGGAGCCGAGGACATTCCCGACGGCGCGGTGACACGGACCGCCGCCCTGCCCGCCGATCCCTCTACGGCAGGGGCAGCCCGGCGTAGTTCTGCGCGAGTTCGGCGGCTGCGTGCGGTGAGGCGGCGATCCGGTCCAGCTGCGAGATCTGCAGCCGGGTGTCGAAACCGCTCTGCTCCGGGTCGGTGTGGAGCGTGGTGGTCATGAAGTACGAGAAGTGCTCGGCCCGCCACACCCGGCTCAGGCAGGTGTCGGAGTAGGCGTCCAGCAGGTCGGACGATCCGGTCGTGTGCTGACGCACCAGGGCGCGGGCGAGCACGACGACGTCGGCCGCCGCCAGGTTGAGCCCCTTCGCACCGGTGGGCGGGACGATGTGAGCGGCGTCCCCCGCGAGCAGGACGCGGCCGTACCGCATGGGTTCGGTGACGGAACTACGCATCGGCAGAACGGACTTCGACGTAATGGGGCCGCGCCGCAGCTTCCAGTCCCCGCCGACGGCGAAGCGGGCGTCGAGTTCGTCCCAGATCCGTGTATCGGACCAGTCTGCGGGGTCGGTGCCGTTCGGTACCTGGAGGTAGAGCCGGCTGACCTCTGGCGACCGCATACTGTGCAGCGCGAAGCCGCGCGGCGAGTGGGCGTAGATCAGTTCGTCGCAGGACGGCGGTACGTCGGCCAGGATCCCCAGCCAGGAGTACGGGTACACCCGGTCGTACGTGCGCTGCACTCCTACGGGGATCGCGGCCCGTGTGACGCCGTGGAACCCGTCGCAGCCCACCACGTAGTCGCAGGTGAGCACCTTGTCGCGGCCCTCGTGGGTGTAGTGGACGGTCGGCCGGTCGGTGTCGGCCCCCTCGACGGATGTGACCTGGGCGCCGAAGAACAGCGGTGCCCCGTCAGCCACTTGCAGTGCTATGAGGTCCTTGACGACCTCGGTCTGGGCGTAGACCCACACCCGGCGGCCGTCGGCGAGCGAGGGGAAGTCGACGCGGTGGGCCCGGCCGTCCCATCGCAGCTCGATGCCGTCGTGCACCAGGCCCTCGGCGTCGAGCCGCCGGGCGGCGCCGGCCTCGCGGAGCGCGTCGACCGTGGGCTGTTCGAGAATGCCGGCACGCTGGCGCTGTTCGACGTACGCGCGGTCGCGGCTCTCCAGGACCACGCAGTCGACACCTGCGCGGTGCAGCAGCCGGGCGAGCAGGAGGCCCGCCGGTCCGCCGCCGATGATCCCTACGGTCGTGTGCATGGGCTACTTCTCCCTGTCGGCGTGAGTGATTTCGGTGAGGATCCGGTCCGCAGCGGCGAACGCCGCGTTGGCTGCCGGGACTCCGCAGTAGACGGCTGCCTGGAGCAGGACCTCCTGGACGTCCTCGGGCGTGAGGTCGCCGCTGCCGAGGGCGGCCCGCAGATGCATGGCCAGTTCCTCGTGGTGGCCGAGTGCCACCAGGGCGGTGAGGGTGAGGCAGCGCCGGGTCCGGTGGTCGAGGCCGGGCCTGGTCCACACCTCGCCCCACGCGTAGCGGGTGATGAAGTCCTGGAAGACGGCGGTGAACGGCGTGGTCCTGGCGATGGCCCGGTCGACGTGCGCGTCGCCGAGGACGGTACGGCGTACGGCAAGACCCGCGGTACGGCGGGAGGCGTCGTCGGTGGCGGCCGCGGTGCCGGCCGCGAAGTGGCTCAGCAGTGCGGCCCGTACGGGGTCGGGGCGTTCGACGTTGGCCAGGTGGGAGGCGCCGGGAAGCTCGACCAGTGTCGAGCCGGGGATCGCGTCGGCCAGTTCGCGGGCGTGGGCGACCGGGGTCGCGGGGTCGGCGCGGCCCGCCACGATCAGCGTGGGGGCGGTGATGCGTGCCAGTTCGCCGCGCAGGTCGTGTGCGGCGAGCGCGTCGCACAGCGAGGCGTACGCGTGGGGGTCGACGTGGCGCAGCTCCGCCAGGACGGCACGGGCCGCCGGGCTGTCGGCGAAGTCCGCGGTGAACCAGCGACCCGCCGCGGTGTCGGCCACCGGGCCGATGCCTTCGGACCGTACGAGGGCCGCGCGATCCTGCCAGGCCTGCGGCTCACCGAAGCGCGCCGAGGAGCACACGAGCGCGAGCGACACGATCCGGTCGGGGTGGTGGACGGCAAGCCAGGTCCCGACCGCGCCGCCGAGGGATATGCCCGCGTACGCGAAGCGCTCGATACCGAGGGCGTCCGCGAGGCGGAGCACCTGTCGGCCCAGCTCTGCGACGCCACTGCCTGCGGGGAACAGCGCTGCGGGGGTGGAGCCGTGGCCGGGAAGGTCCCAGCGGACCACGCGGTGGTCGTGGGCCAGTGCGGCGATCTGCGCGTCCCAGACGGACAGTGCGGTGCCGAGGGACGGCCCGAGGAGGAGCGGCGGTCCGGAGAGGGGGCCGTCCACCTGGTGGTGGAGCAGGCGCGCGGTGGAGGCGTCGGGTGTGCGCAGGATGGTCATGGGGCTCCTGGACCGGCCGGTGCCGGTGGTGAGGGGTGCCCGGCGGCAACTGCCGGACATGCACGGTGTCGGTGCGCTGACACACAGCACGGGACGGGTGCGCCGACGCACAGGCGCGGTGCGGATGCGCCGGCGGGCAAGCGCGGTGCGGGCGCGCAGGCGGACGTACACGGTACGGGTGCGCCGACGCCGGGCAGCAGATGCGTGTCGGGGCCGTTGCGTGCGGCCCGGGTGTCATTCCGGAGCACTCCCCTCGTTGTGGCGGCGCAGCGCGCGGTCGACGAGGGGACCGGCCGCCCCGGTGTATCCGGACGGGTCGGTGAGGGCCGTCAGTTCGTCCGGCGTCACCGCGCCCGCCAGTGCGGGGTCCTGGACCAGGGCTTCGTGGAGGCGGATTCCGTCGCGCGCCGCGCGGGCGGCCCCCTCGGTCACCGCCGTGCGGGCCGCTGCCCGCCCGATCCTGGCCGTGAGGACGGCGACGATCCGTTCGCTGACGATCAGTCCGCCGGTCGCGTCGAGGTTCTCGCGCATCCGTCCGGGGTGGACACGCAGCCCCTCGGTCAGGGCGACCGCCGCGTCGGCGGCTCCTCCCACCGAGCGCAGTGCCTCGCGCAGGGGCTGCCATTCGGCGTGCCACGCGCCGGGCGGGCGTTCGTCCTCGGCGGCGAGGGAGCTGTAGAGGATCCCCGCGAGTGCGGGGACCTGGCGGGCAGCGGAGGCGATGAGGACGGCGCGGGCGGGGTTCGCCTTGTGCGGCATCGCGGACGATGCCCCGCCGGTGCTCTCGGAGACCTCGCCGATCTCGGTGCGGGAGAGGACGAGGACGTCCGCGGCGAGCTTGCCGAGTGCCCCGGCGGTGAAGGCCAGGGCGCCGCCGAGGTCGGCGACCGGGGTGCGCAGGGTGTGCCAGGGCAGCGGAGGCGCGGCCAGTCCGGTCGCGGCCGCGTACGCCTCGACGACCATGGGGCCGGCCTCCTGGGCCACAGCTTCGCCGTCTGACGCACCGGACCTCCCCGCGAGAGGCTCCTCTGCCTCGGCGAAGGCCGCGAAGGCCGCCAACGTCCCTGCGGCTCCTCCCAGTTGCACCGGAAGTGCGGCCCTGACCGCCGCGAGCCGGTCGTGGGCGTCGAGGACGAGACTGCGCCAGCCCGCCACCTTCAGGCCGAAGGTGGTCGGCACGGCGTGCTGGGTGAGGGTGCGGCCCGCCATCGGCGTGTCCCGGTGCTCGGCGGCGATGCGCGCCAGGGCGGCGGCAGCACGGTCGAGGTCGGCCAGGATCAGGTGCGTCGCCTCGGACGCCACCAGCATCGCGGCGGTGTCGAGGATGTCCTGGCTGGTCGCGCCCCGGTGGACATGTGCGGCGGCCTCCGGGGACCGTTCGGCGACCGCGGCCGTCAGGTCGGCTGCCAGCGGGATGACCGGGTTCCCACCGGACCGGGCCCGCAGCGCCAGGGCGCGGGGGGCGAAGCGGCCCGTGTCGGCCGCGGCCGACGCGACGGCTTCCGCCGCCCCGGCCGGGGCGTGGCCGAGCGATTCCTGGGCGCGGACGAGCGCCGTCTCGGCGTCGAGCAGTGCGCGCACGTACGCGGCGTCGCCCGTCGCCTCCTCGACCGCCGTTCCGGCGCGGACCGGAGCCAGCAGGCCGACGTCGGCCGCCGCGTCAGCGGAAGCCGCGGCGCCGCCCGCCGTGTACGCCGAACCTGCCGTGTACGCCGAACCCGCCGCGTCAGCCGAACCCGCCGCGTCAGCCGAACCCGCCGCGTCAGCCGAAGTCAAGGAAGACCGTCTCCTCATGTACCCCGTCGTACTGCAGACGGATGTCGAACCGGTGGATGCCGGTGTCCTCCGGCGTGGTGACGAGCGTGGCCCGCCGCTCCCCGGGAAGCGCCGCGAGCAGCCGGTCCTCGTCGAGGCCTGCGGCGTCGTGCAGATAGGCGCGGGTGCACAGGTGGTGCGTCAGCCCACGGGCGAAGACCACGAGCGCGAGGTACGGGGCTCCGCCCGGCGGCAGCGTCCGTACGGTGTAGTGCCCGTCGGCGTCCGTCGCCACCCGGCCGAAGCCGGTGAAGCCGACTCCGTGGCGGCCGATGACCGCCCCGGTGACGGGGTCCCGGCGCAGCGAGCCGGGCGCCCCGTGCCGGGAGCCGTCGGGTGCGGGCTGCCACACCTCGACGAGGGCGTCGGGCACCGGCGCACCGGCCCCGTCGAAGACGTGGCCGTGCAGGACGACGGTGCCGGGGTGGCCGGCGGGGGCGATGTCACCGCCGGCCGCGAAGGGCAGGGCGTACCCGTAGAAGGGTCCGACGGTCTGGGACGGGGTGGGCAGGAGCTCCCCGGGTGCGGTGGCGGGTGTCGTGGCCGACATCAGCGGCCCTCCTCGATCCAGGTAGCGGACGGGCCGTCCAGGACGATGTCCCAGCGGTAGCCGAGTGACCATTCGGGGGTGGACAGGTCGTGGTCGTACTCCGCGACGAGCCGGCCGCGGGCGTCGTCGTCGGTGACGGACTGGAGGATCGGGTCGTAGGCGAAGAGCGGGTCGCCCGGGAAGTACATCTGGGTGATCAGACGCTGGGTGAACGCGTCCCCGAACAGCGAGAAGTGGATGTGGGCGGGACGCCAGGCGTTGTTGTGGTTGCGCCAGGGGTAGGCGCCCGGTTTGACGGTGGTGAAGGAGTACCCGCCCTGATCGTCGGTCAGGCAGCGTCCCACACCGGTGAAGTTCGGGTCGATGGGGGCGGGGTGCTGATCGCGCAGGTGGGCGTAGCGGCCCGACGCGTTGGCCTGCCAGATCTCGACGAGCTGGCCGCGCACGGGACGGCCCGACCGGTCGAGGACCCGTCCGGTGACCGTGATCCGCTCACCCAGGGGTTCGCCGTGGTGCTGTCTGGTGAGGTCGTGGTCGAGATCGGTGATGTCGGTGACACCGAAGACGGGGCCTGAGAGTTCGACGGCCTCCGGGTCGGCGCCCACCGCGATCAGCGGCCGTTTCGGGTGGCGCAGGGTGCTGCTCCGGTAAGGGGCGTAGTCCCGGGCGGGGTGGAGGCGCACGGGCGCGCCGTCGGCGAGGGACGTGGCGTAGCCCTCGTGTGCCGTGGTGATCTCGGCGGTGATGTCTGCCTGGGTCAGCACGCGGGGGACGGCCGGGGCGGAGGAGGTGGTCATGGGTGTCGGTCCTTCCTGTGCGGTACGGGGGCGGCTGCCTGCCGGGCGCCGGTGCGAGGCGCGACCGCGCAAGGGGCGGCCGCGCGCGGGCCGGGTCTCACGGCATGGCTCCGCGGGCGGGACGGGCGGATCTCACGGTTTGGCCGGCGCACCGATGCGGACCGGGGCGGCGGTCCGGGCGAGCACCTCGGCGACGTCGACGCCCGGTGCGGTCTCCACCAGGACGAGTCCGTCGGGAGTCACGTCGAGCACGGCCAGGTCCGTGATGATCCGGTGCACGCAGGCCCGGCCGGTGAGCGGCAGGGTGCACTCCTCGACGATCTTCGGGCTGCCGTCCTTGGCCGTGTGGGTCATCGTCACGATGACGCGGCGGGCGCCGTGCACAAGGTCCATGGCGCCGCCGATCCCGGTCACGAGCTTGCCGGGCACGGCCCAGTTGGCCAGGTCGCCGCCTGCGGACACCTGCATCGCGCCGAGCACGGCCGTGTCGATGTGACCGCCGCGGATCATGCCGAAGGAGAGCGCCGAGTCGAAGAAGGAGGCCCCCGGCAGGACGGTGACCGTCTCCTTGCCGGCGTTGATCAGGTCGGGATCGACGTCCTCGTCGTACGGGAAGGGGCCGGTGCCCAGGATGCCGTTCTCGGATTCGAGGACGACGTGCACGCCGTCGGGCAGGTGGTTGGGGATGAGCGTCGGCAGGCCGATGCCCAGGTTGACGTACTCGCCGTCGCGCAGTTCGGCGGCCGCTCGGGCAGCCATCTCCTGGCGGTTCCAGCTCATCGGGGACCGTCCTCGTCCGGGGTGTTCCGTGGTGTCACGGTGCGCTGCTCGATCCTCTTGTCGGCCGCCTGCTCCGGGGTCAGCGCGACCACACGCCGGACGAAGATGCCGGGCAGGTGGACGTGGTCGGGGTCGATCTCGCCGGGCTCGACCAGTTCCTCGACCTCGGCGATCGTGATGCGGCCGGCCATGGCGGCGAGGGGGTTGAAGTTGCGGGCCGCCTTGTTGAAGACGAGGTTCCCGTGCCGATCTCCCCTGGCTGCCCTGACCAGGGCGAAGTCGGTGCGGATGCCGCGCTCCAGGACGTAGGAGGTGCCGTCGAAGTCGCGCACCTCCTTGGCCGGGGAGCTGACCGCGACGCCGCCGTTCCCGTCGTAGCGCCAGGGCATTCCGCCGTCGGCGACCAGGGTGCCGACTCCGGCCGGGGTGTAGAAGGCGGGAATGCCCGAGCCGCCGGCACGCAGCCGCTCGGCGAGGGTGCCCTGCGGGATGAGTTCCAGCTCCAGCTCACCGGCCAGGTACTGGCGGCCGAACTCCTTGTTGCCGCCGATGTACGAGCCGGTGACCCGGCTGATCCGGCCCGCGGTCAGCAGTACCGCGAGCCCCGATTCCTGCGCGCCGCAGTTGTTGGAGACGACGCGCAGACCGCCGGTGCCCTGTTCGTGGAGTGCGGCGATCAGGGCGTCGGGAACGCCACTGAGTCCGAAGCCGCCCACCGCGATCGACGCGCCGTCCGGCACGTCGGCCACGGCTTGCGCGGCAGAGGCGACCACCTTGTCCATGGGACCTTCCCTCAGTTGTTCGCAGAGTGAAGTTTCTTTCACTATTCTTGGCACGGAGTCTGCCGCCCGTCCGGAATCCTGTCAACGGTCGGCGGACCGCCGCTGCCGGGCGGACCGCCCCTCACCTGCCCTTGTTCACTACTGTGTCCCCACGACGCACGACGGAGAGCCGATGCCACCGACCCCCACGCTCCAGCAGGCCGAGACGCCGGAACCGGCCGAGGCCGTCGCCCCGCTGATGCGCGGCATCACGGTCCTTCGCCGGCTCACCGACGAGGGCGGGACGATGAGCCCCAGCGCCGTCGAGCGCGCCACCGGCCTGGCCCGTTCCACGGTCGACCGGATCACCGCGACCCTGGCCCGCATGGAGTACGTACGTGTGGACGGCCGCGACATCACGCTCGCCCCGCGCCTCATGGAACTGGGCAACGCCTACCTCTCCGCTCTCCGCCTTCCGTCACTGCTCGGCCGGCGCGCCGACGCACTGGCGGACGAACTCGACGAGTCGGTGTCCCTCGCGGTCGGCGACGGCGACGGCATCCGCTTCATCCATCAGGCCACCCGGCGTCGCGCGATGTCGCTGAGCTTCCGCATCGGCGACCTGCTGCCCGCCGAACGGACCGCCCCCGGGCCGCTGTTGGCAGCCGACTGGGACGCGCGGGCGTGGCAGCGGTGGCGGGAGCGCCGCGCATCGGACCCCGAGGGTCTGGCCTTCCCCGCCGTGCCCCCGCACCCGTGCTCGGACGAGAAGGAGTTCGCCGTACGTGCGGAACGGGCGCGCCACGACGGCTGGGCCCTGGACGACCAGCGGATCGAGCCCGGTCTCGTCGCACTGGCCGTGCCGGTCCGCTCCCCCGAGGGCGAGGTCGCCTGCCTCGTCAGCGTCGTGAGCCACACCAGCCGGCACACCGCGGCCTCCCTGCACGAAACCCTGCTGCCCCGGTTGCTGACGGCCGCCGCGGCCATGGAACAGGTCCTCCGCCAGGCCCCTCCCGCCGTCCACCCGGACTCCCCCACCGCACTGGCCTCCTGGACAGGGGCGTCGAAGCAGGAGCTGGGCCGCGAGTTCATCGAGTCGCTCGCGCGCGGGCTGACCGTGCTGGCGTCCTTCGGTGAGGGCCGGGACGCGCTGACACTGACCGACGTCGCGCGGGCGACCGGTCTGGCCAGGGCAACCGCCCGACGTGCCCTGATCACCCTGGAACACCTCGGATACGTCGCCACGCAGAGCCGGGCGCACCACCTCACCCCGCGCGTGCTGGCCCTCGGCTTCCCGCCGCTGTCCCGCGCGACGCTGCCGCAGATCGCCCAGCCCCACCTCGCCGCGCTGACCGAGCAGGTCCGGGACTCGGCCTCGCTCGCCGTCCTCGTCGGCGACGACGTCCAGTACACGGGGCGCGTCGCGACCCGGCGCATCATGAACGTCAACATCACGGTCGGCACCCGGTTTCCCGCGCACGCGACCTCCATGGGCCGCGTCCTGCTCGCAACCCTGCCGCCGGAGGAGCGCGAAGCCCGCCTCGCCCGTACGGAACCGCACGCCCTGACCCCGTACACCATCACCCTGCCCGACGAACTCCGGGCCACCCTCGACCGTGTCCGGGCCGACGGTTACGCCCTGGTCGACGAGGAGTTGGAGGTGGGTCTGCGTTCGGTCGCCGTCCCCCTCCGCGACCGCCGCGGCACGGTCGTGGCCGCGGTCAACGTGGCCATGCACAGCAGCAGCCGCACCCTGGAGGAATGCGTCACGGAGGTGCTGCCCCGCCTTCGCGCGGCAGCCGCCCGCATCGAGGGCGACCTGCACATCACCGAGCGGCACCTCCGGGTCCCGGCGACGTGATCCCGCGGGTCGGGCGTTCGCACCGCGCTCGGTGCCGGGTTCCGCCGGAGGGTGCTGGAGCGTCGCCCGACCACCCTCGGAGTGGGCCGGCGGGTTCCGCGCCCGCGAGAGCGGCGGGGCAGGACGCAGGCGAAATCGAAGAGCCGGGACGCGGCTCGACTGCTAAGATCGTCACGCCTTTCAGCGTGTACCGAGGAGACCAGACATGGCAGGCGACGACGACATCTCCGGGTGATACCCGGATGTGATCGGCCACCGCGGGCGCCCAGGGGCGCCACCGCAGTGGCCATGTCGTTGTTCCCTTCGGCCACTCCTCCGGGGCGGCAGTCCGTGCCGACCCCGGAAATCACACGCGAGGTCTCCCGCATGTCCGACGCTTCCGTCATCTGCTCCAACCTGTCCTTCTCCTGGCCCGACGACACCCCCGTCTTCGCCGATCTCTCCTTCACCGTGGGCACCGGCCGTACCGGCCTCGTCGCGCCCAACGGGTCCGGCAAGAGCACCCTGCTCAAGCTGATCGCCGGAGAGCTGCGCCCCGCCACCGGATCCGTGACCGTGGGCGGCACACTCGGCTACCTCCCGCAGAGCCTCCCCCTGACCGGCGAACTGTCGGTGGCGGAGGTTCTGGGCGTCGACGCGGTGATCCGCGCGCTGGACGCCGTCGAGTCCGGCGACGTGGACGAGGACCACTTCGCAGTCATCGGCGACGACTGGGACATCGAGGAGCGCACCCGTGCCCAGCTGGACCGGCTCGGGCTGGAGGGCATCACCCTCGACCGCAGCATCGGCACGCTCAGCGGCGGCCAGGTCGTCTCGCTCGGGCTGGCGGCCCAGTTGCTGAAGCGGCCCGACGTCCTGCTGCTCGACGAACCGACCAACAACCTCGACATCGACGCGCGCCGCACGCTCCACGACACGCTGGAAGCGTGGAACGGAACCCTGCTGCTCGTCAGCCACGACCGCGCACTGCTCGACCGGATGGACCGCATCGCCGAACTCAACACGAGCGAACTACGCCTGTACGGAGGCAACTTCACTGCCTACGAGGAGTCCGTACGGGCCGAGCAGGAGGTGGCCGAGAAGAACGTCCGCAATGCCGAGCAGGAACTGAAGAGGGAGAAGCGGGAGCTGCAGCAGGCGCGTGAGCGGGCCGAGCGCCGTGCGAGCAACGCGGCCCGCAACCTCAAGAACGCGGGGCTGCCGCGCATCTTCGCGGGGAACATGAAGCGGGGCGCCCAGGAGTCCGCGGGCCGGGCAGGCCAGACACATGCCGCCCGGGTCGGCGACGCCAAGGCCCGGCTGGACGAAGCGGGACGCGCCGTACGCGACGAACAACGCATCACCCTCGACCTCCCGGAAACCGATGTCCCCGCCGGGCGCACCGTCCTGCTCGGTGAACAGATGCGGGTCCGCCGCGGCGGCCAGGAGCAGTTCGCCGGCCAGGGCGTCGACCTGACGATCCGGGGCCCCGAGCGCATCGCGCTCACCGGGCCCAACGGGGCAGGCAAGAGCACTCTGTTGCGCCTGATCAACGGCGATCTGCCGCTGGACGGCGGTGAGATCAGGCGTGCCGACGGGCGGATCGCGTACCTCTCGCAACGCCTCGACCTGCTCGCCCTCGACCGCACGGTGGCCGAGAACTTCGCGGCGTTCGCCCCGCACAGGCCGGAGGCGGAGCGGATGAACCTGCTCGCGCGCTTCCTCTTCCGCGGCGACCGCGCCCACCTGCCCGTAGGTGTGCTGTCCGGGGGCGAACGCCTGCGGGCCACGCTTGCCTGTGTCCTGTGCGCGGAGCCGGCCCCGCAGCTGCTGCTCCTTGACGAGCCGACCAACAACCTCGACCTGGTCAGCGCCGATCAGCTGGAAAGCGCGCTTGGCTCCTACCGGGGGGCGTTCGTGGTCGTCAGCCATGACGAGCGGTTCCTCGAACGGATCGGGGTGAACCGGTGGCTGAGGCTGGCCGACGGGGAGCTGCTGGAGACCGGAGCGCCGCAGACGTGACCTCCTGACGTGCCGTCCTGGCCCGTCCCCGAGGCCGAGTGCCCGGCGGGCCGAGAACCGATCACGTTGGAGGCAACGATGAGCAACCCCACACCCTCGCCCGCCCTGCTCGCGCACGACCTCGTCCGCACCTTCGGTGCGCGGCGCGTACTCGACGGAGTGTCGCTCACCGCGTCGCCCGGTCACCGCATCGGTCTGATCGGGGAGAACGGGGTCGGCAAGTCGACTCTGCTGCGGCTCCTCGCCGGGACGGACGAACCCGACTCCGGCAGCGTCACCCGGCCTGGCGATGTCGGCTTCCTGCACCAGGAGATGGCATTCGACACCGGGTCGACGATCACCGACGTACTGGACGACGCCCTCCACGAGGCCCGGTCGGACCTGGCGGAGCTCGACCGGCTCTCCGGGCTGCTCGCCCGCACCCCGCAGAGCTCCCCCGACCACGCCGCGATCCTGGAGACGTACGGCGGACGGCTCCAACAGGCCGAGGAACGCGAGACGTGGGACGCCGACCGGCGTGCCGCCGTCCTGCTCACCGGGCTCGGCCTCGCGGCGCTGCCGCACGGGCGGACGCTCGGCTCGCTCTCGGGCGGGCAGCGCGGCCGTCTGGCACTCGCCGCGCTGCTGGTGCGACGGCCCTCCGCTCTGCTGCTGGACGAGCCGACCAACCACCTCGACGACGAGGCCGCCGCCTTCGTGGAGGAGCAACTGCGCGGCATGCCGGGCCCCGTGGTGATCGCCAGCCACGACCGGGCCTTCCTCGACGCCGTCTGCACGGACCTGATCGACCTCGATCCGGCCGTCGACGGTCCCGTACGGTTCGGCGGCGCCTACAGCAGCTATCTGACCGAGAAGCGCGCCGAGCGGGCCCGCTGGGAGCGCCGTCACGCGGAGGAGCAGCAGGAGCTGGCGGCGTTGCGGCGCTCGGCCGATGTGACCGCACGCATGGTCGCGCCGGACCGCGGACCGCGGGACAACGAGAAGATGGGGTACGGCCTTCGGGCCGGGCGCGTGCAGAGCCAGATCGCACGCCGGGTCCGCAACGCCTCCCGCCGGCTGGACGAGCTCGAGCGCAACCGCATCGGTGAGCCGCCCCCGCCGCTGCGGTTCCGGTACACCTCTCTGGCCGGGCCGTCGGCTGAAGGCACCCTCGTATCCCTGCGCGGGGTGCGTGTCCCGGGCCGGCTGGCCGTGGACCGCCTGGACGTCGCGGCGGCCGAACGCCTGCTGGTCTCCGGTGGCAACGGTGCGGGGAAGTCGACTCTCCTCGCGGTTCTCGCCGGCACTCTCGCCGCCCGGGGCGAGGTGGGCCGGCGGTCGGGGCTGACAGTCGGGATGCTGGCCCAGGACACGGAGTTCGCCAGGCCCGACCGTACGGTCCGGGAGACGTACGAACAGGCACTCGGCTTCGAACGGGCCGAGGAGGTACCGCTGGTCTCGCTCGGTCTGATGCATGAGGGAGACCTCGACAAGCCGGTGCGGCAGGTGTCGGCCGGCCAGCGCCGCAGGCTCGCCCTGGCCGTACTGACGGCACGCCCGCCGCAGCTCCTGCTGCTCGACGAGCCCACGAACCACCTGTCCCCGCGCCTGTGCGACGAGCTGGAGGAGGCCCTGGGCACGGGTCCAGGGGCCATCGTCCTGGCCAGTCACGACCGCTGGCTGCGGAGGCGCTGGCAGGGGCGGGAGCTGCGGCTGCTCCCGGAGCGTGAATCGCCTTGCGGTGCAGCCCTGGACAGCCCTTGAGGGCTGCCCCGTGAGCCGTGGTGGATCAGCGCGCGGCCTCGGATGCGGTGCATCGCAAGGCTGAGGAGCGTCCGCATACCCGATGTATTCGGGCGTTCCGACAACGCGGCGAGGCGCCGTAGCCGTCGTCGCGCGCCCGCCAGGGATGACGGGACATCCCATAGGCTCATCCGCATGCTGAAACGGCTTCCGTTCGACGAAACGCTGCGCTCCACCGTGGGCATCCCCCGGCAGAGCGAGCTCCTGGACAGCAGTCCGCGGTCGCGGGTGTGGCGGGTCCGGCTGGCCGACCGAAGTCAGGTGATCGTCAAGCAGATCACCGACGACGGGGACGCGGGAGCCGACGCGGACACGCGCTTCGCGCGGGAAGTCGCCGGGCTGCGCCTGGCGGGGCGGGCCACCGGGCCAGCCGTGGCCCCCGCGGTGCTCGCCACGGAGCCGTCCGCGCGGGTGATGGTCCTAGAGCACCTGGACGACCTCGGCAAGGTGGCCGACTGGATGCCGGGGTACGCCGAGTCGCTCGCCCGACTGCATGCCCTGACCGGGCCCGCCGACGCGGGCGCGCTCCCGTCCTGGTCTGGGCCGACGGCCGCCGACGCGGAGTCCTTCCTCACCCTGGCCAGGACGCTCGACGTGCCCGTCCCGTCCGCGGTGTCCGATGAACTCACCGCTCTCCTCGAACGGTTGGACCCCACGCCGCACCATGCGCTGCTGCACGGGGACCCGTGCCCCGGCAACGACCTGCGCACCACCGGCGGCGTCCGTTTCGTCGACTTCGAACGGGCCTCCCTCGGCAACGGACTGGTCGAGCTCGCGTTCTTCCGCATCGGCTTCCCCACCTGCTGGTGCGCGATGTCGGTCACGGCGGCCCCGCTCGCGGAGGTCGAGAACATCTACCGGACCACCTGGCGCGGCCTCACCGGCAGGGATGTGCCGGGTGATCTGGCTGACGCGTGCGCCGGCTGGCTGATCCAGGGCGACGCGCTCGTCGAGCGGGCGCACCGAGGGACGGTCGACCAGCTCGCCCGGGTGCCCACCGAGGACTTCGAGTGGGGCTACATCTCCGCCCGCGAGCGGCTCGTCCACCGACTCGGCGTGGTCGCCGACCTGACCCGCAACAACGACCTCCTGCACGCAGTGGGCCGCCTCAGCTCCACCCTGGCCGTGCGCCTGTTGGAACGCTGGCCGGAACTGCGGCCGCTGCCCGCACACGACACCCGCCCTTGGTACTAGCGCGTCCGCAACGCATCGTCGTCGGCCCGGAGGGCGGGGCCCGCGGTGTCCGGTGCGTGCTCTCACCGGTTCACCACCTCCGGTGCGGCCACCTCGATCAGCAGGGCCTGTCCAGGGTTGAGCGTCGGCAGGGGCAGCCCCGCACCGGTCAGTACCGCGCCCGGCATCGGGACCCAGTCCTTGACCGCCTCCCGGTACCAGGCGGGGGCAGTGACCTGGTGCATGGAGGGCAGCCCGGCCTCCGCGCGGATACGGACCCGGTAGGGCCGGCCGGGGGCCAGGCCGGGCAGGCGGACACGGCCCGACTGCGCCGGCACGGAGGTCGCCGTCCGCGCCCAGCAGTACAGCGCGGAACGGGTGTCCGGTGCGACGACTCCGTGGAGGTACGTCGCGTCGTCGCCGAGGTCCGCCCTGACGACCCGTCCGGCGTGGAGCAGCCCGCGCACCTCTTTGTAGAGCGCCGCCCACCGGGTCAGCGCCTCCCGTTCCGTGGACGTGCGGGCGGTCAGGTCGTCCTCGATGCCCGCGTGTCCGAACAGTGCGGTGATCAGGCGGAACGAGTCGTCGGCGACCCGGCCCGTCGTGTGGCTGCGCGGTCCCCCGACATGGGCGCCGACGAGTTCGGGCGGCAGCAACTGCCCCGTCCAGCGCTGGATGGACTGACGCTCCACGGGGTCGTTGCAGTCCGATGCCCACACCCGGTCCGTTCGGGCGAGGACTCCCAGGTCGACGCGTCCGCCGCCGCTGGAACACGACTCGATCTCCAGGCCGGGGCGGCGGGACCTGAGAGCGTCCATCAGCCGGTACAGGGCCCGTGTCTGGGCGTGCACCCCGGGCCGGTCACCGGCGTTCGTGCCGCGGTGGACCGCCTCGTGCAGTTCCCGGTTGTGGTCCCACTTCAGGTAGTCGATGCGGTACTCGGCGACGAGTGCGTCCAGCGATTCCAGGAGATACGCGAACGCCTCGTCGTGGGCCACGTTCAGCACGTACTGCCGGCGGGAGCTGGGCCCCAGGCCCGCGGACGGGCCGAGGATCCACTCGGGGTGCTCCCGCGCGAGGTTCGATTCGAGGTTCACCATCTCCGGTTCCACCCAGAGTCCGAACCGCATGCCGTGGCCGTGCACCCGGTCCGCCAGCGGGGTC
The DNA here is from genome assembly GCF_040295435.1 of Streptomyces sp. NPDC002809. NCBI lineage: Bacteria > Bacillati > Actinomycetota > Actinomycetes > Kitasatosporales > Streptomycetaceae > Streptomyces > Streptomyces sp. NPDC002809. Next base: position 13,215 of record NZ_JBEOVJ010000091.1, on the reverse strand, counting down.
AGCCCCTGGGGCCACATCTGCGGGTCGACCGTCCAGTCGCCGAGTCCGGCCGTGTCGTCGCGGCGGCCGAGGAACCAGCCGTCGTCCAGGACCAGGCGCTCCACCCCGACGGCGGCAGCGGCGTCGGCCAGTGCGAGGAGCCGTTCGGGACGGTGGTCGAAGTAGACCGCTTCCCAGGTGTTCAGCGTCAGCGGGCGCGGTGACGACGGGTGCCCGGGGCGGGAGCGGAGCATCGTGTGGAAGCGTCCGGCGAGGCCGTCCAGACCTTCGGCGGACCACGCGAAGTAGCACTCGGGCGAGGTGTAGCTGTCACCCGGTGCGAGCCGGATCTCACCGGGCGAGAGCAGTTCGCCCCCGCCGAGGACGCCGCCGTGCACCCCGGCGCCTTCGGGCAGCCGCTCGGCCAGCCAGCGCTGGTTGCCGCTCCAGCCGACGTGCAGGGCCCAGACCTCGCCCGTACGGAACCCGAAGCCGGGCACACCGACCGTCAGCAGATAGGGCGCGTCCAGCCCGGGGCGTCCCCGGCGGACCTCGCGGACGTGGCCGGCGAAGGCGAGCGGGGCGCGCTGCGGGGAGCGTTCGCGGCACCACTTGCCGGTGAAGTCGAGGATCTCCTGGGCGCGGTTCGGCAGCGGGAGCAGGGCCGTGGTGGCGGCGAGATCGTACGGGGCGGGGCCGGGGGCATCGGGCGGGGAGGACATCCGGGTGCGCACGCCCAGGACACCGGACGGGTCGAGCCGATAGGTGAGTGCGAGGTCGAGCCCGGCGTCGGAGTCCCGGAGAGCGATGACGAGTGCGTCCGGGCTCTCCTCGGCGCCGGTCATCGTGACGCGGGGCGTGGTGGCCGTCCCGGCACGGTGGCCCTCGTGCGCGGGGGTGCCCGACCAGCCTTCGGCCTGGGTCGGCCAGACCGTGAACTGCCGCGGTTCGTCGAGTGCGCAGTGGAGCGAGGCTCCGTCCGCCGACAGGGCAAGGGACGCGAGACCGTCATCGGTCAGCTCCCCGAGGTCCTCGCCCCAGTGCAGGATGCGGGGCAGCGGAGCTCGGAGCTCGACGACGAAGCTCACCCCGGCTGCGCGCAGGTGTGCGATCCGGGTGGTGCTGAGGGTCATGCGGTGTCCTCTCGGAACCGGTGGGGCGGCGATACGCCTCGCCGCCCCCCATTGCCGGTCAGGCGTACGGGTCGAAGGGGATCCCGGCGGGCTTCGCCTTGTCGAGGTGGCCGGCGAAGTTGCCGTCCTTGAGACCGAAGACCGCACTGCCGAAGTCGGCCTGCACCAGCTTCTCCCTTATGCCGGCGGGGTAGCCGTTCCAGCCGACCAGATCGGGGAACTGCCACTGGTGGTAGTGGTTCTCCGGCGGCTCGTCGCCGGTGGTCGCGCGGCGGAAGCAGTGCGTGCCGATTCCGTCCTTGTGGTAGACGACCTTGGGGTGCGTCCCGTCCCACAGCATCCCGTCCCGGCCGTAGACGTTGAAGTCGCCGTGGGCGGAGGTGGAGACGTACTTCGCCTCGTTGTCCTGCACCCACACCACGATGTGCTCCCAGTCGTGACGGTGCCCGCCGAGCCCGCTGCCTGCCACGGCCTGGTCCTTCTCGAAGTAGAGGCCGTACATGATGGCGCACCAGCCGTTGTTGCACATGGAGCGTGCGTAGCCGTTGGTGTTGTCCAGGTCCCAGGAGTCGTGGCAACTGCCGTTGACGGCGCCCGTGGTCTTCAGCCCGGGAGCTATGGCTCCGTCGGCGCCGATGGCGGGTGTCGGATAGCAGCCGTCGCCGTCGTAGTCGAAGGCGGGCTGGAACGTCTGCTCCAGTGCGTCCGCGTTCGCGGGCAGCGCGCCGGGCACCGCCGCGAAGGCGCTGCCGGACGAGGCGACGACCAGTGCCGCGGCGGCGGCCAGGGTGAGTGACGCCTTGCGGAGTCGTCCTGTGTTCTTCACTGCATCCTCCTGGTTCACACCTGCCGGACTAGGCCATGCCATGGCATGCCCATGTCCAAGCTCGCGGAACCCCGTTGCCCGGTGGGGCGTCACGGATTTCGCAGTGGTGAAGCGCCGGCCAACGGCTCTACGGCATGTCCGGTACGGAGCGGGCGTCGGCGCCAGGTCCGTACCGGACATGCCGTCACGGGCCGGCTGCCCGGAAAGGGCGCACCGTCTGCCGGACCGGATCGGTCTCCTGCTCGGCAGCCCCGGCACGGGAGCCCCCACGAGCGGCAGCCACCCGCGCCCCTGCGCCGCTCATCGCAGCGCCGCCCCCGGCGCACGGTCCAGGTCGTGGTGGATGGGCGTCCGTGAGCCGGTCAGCGGCGCGCCCGTGCCTCCCCGGCGCTCCGCGACGATCTCCGCCGCGATGGACAGCGCGGTCTCCTCCGGCGTACGGGCTCCGAGGTCGAGACCGATCGGGGAGCGCAGCCGGTCCAACTCGCCGTCGGTCAGGCCGACTTCGCGCAGCCGCTGGTTGCGGTCCTCATGGGTGCGGCGCGAACCCATCGCGCCGACGTACGCGACCGGCAGCCGCAGGGCCTCCTCCAGCAGCGGGATGTCGAACCTGGCGTCGTGGGTGAGTACGCACAGGACGGTGCGCTCGTCGGTCTCGGTGTTCCTGAGGTACCGGTGCGGCCAGTCGACCACCACGTCGTCCGCCTCGGGGAACCGGGCGCGGGTGGCGAAGACGGGCCGGGCGTCGCACACCGTCACATGGTGGCCGAGGAACTTGCCCGCCCGTACCAGCGCCGTGGCGAAGTCCACGGCGCCGAACACGATCATCCGGGGCGGCGGCACGCTCGACTCCACGAACAGCGTCAGGCCGCCCGGACAGCTCGTGCCGTCCTCCGAAAGCTCCGTGGTGCCGGTGCGGCCGGCGTCCAGGAGTGCCCGGACCTCCGCGGCGGCCCCGCGGTCCAGGGCCGGACTCCCGTCGAGGCTGCCCTCGTACGTTCCGTCGCCCCGGACCAGCAGGGCCCGGCCGAGCAGGCCGTCAGGTCCGCGGACCACCCGGGCGAGCGCCACCGGCTCGACGCGACCCGCTGCCGACAACGCCGCCCGGAGCACCGGCGCTTCGGAGCGCACCGGTGCGACGAGGATGTCGATGACGCCGCCGCAGGTGAGGCCCACGGCGAACGCGTCCTCGTCGCTGTACCCGAACCGTTCGCGCACCGTCCGGCCGTCCTGGAGGGTTTGGACGCACAGCTCGTACACCGCCCCTTCCACGCAGCCGCCGGAGACCGAGCCGATGGCGGTGCCTTCGCTGTCGACGGCAAGGGCCGCTCCCGGGGCACGCGGCGCGCTGCCGTCGACCGCCACCACGGTGGCGACGGCGAAGTCCCGGCCTTCCTCCGACCAGCGGTGCAGGGCCGCCGCGATGTCAAGCACCCGGGGATTCCTCCGCAGCCCGCTGCCGCGCCTCCTCCGCGGCCGCCAGGACCCGGTCGGGACGGATCGGCAGGCGGCGGTGGCGTACGCCGGTGGCGTGCCACACCGCGTTGGCGATGGCGGCGGCGACTCCCACGATGCCGATCTCGCCGATGCCCTTGATCCCGACCGGGTCCTCCGGGTCGTGGTCATCCACCCAGTCCGCCTCGATGTGCGGCACATCGGCGTGGGCCGCGACGTGATAGCCGGCCAGGTCGGCGTTGACGTGGCCACCGGATGCCGCGTCGCGGACCGCCTCCTCGTGCAGGGCCATCGAGAGCCCCCAGGTCATGCCGCCGACGAACTGGCTTCGTGCGGTCAGCGGGTTGACGATGGTGCCCGCTGCGAAGATGCCGAGCATCCTCCGTACGCGCACCTCACCGGTGGTGACGTCCACGGCGGCTTCGGCGAACTGCGCCCCGTAGGAGTGCCGTTCCTTCTGCGCCAGGGCGCCGATGGCTTCGGTGGTGTCCGAGCGGGCGGTGATGCCCTCCGGCGGAACGGGTCCGCCGAGGGCGAGCAGTTCCCGCAGCTCCTCCGCCGCCAGCCGTACCGCCCAGGCCCAGGAGCGTGTGCCCATGGAGCCCCCGGCGATCCATGCAGGGCCGAGATCGCTGTCCCCGATGCGCACCCGGATGCGGTCCGGTGCGACCTGCAGTGCGTCCGCGGCGACCGAGACCATCGCGGTCCTCGCCCCGGTCCCGATGTCCGCCGCGTTGATTCCCACGGTGAAGTGGCCGTCCGGCTCCGCGGTCACGGCAGCCGTGGACGGGCCGGCGCCGGCGGGGAAGGACGCAGCCGCCATGCCGGTCCCGATGAGCCAGCGTCCCTCGCGGCGCAGTCCGGGGCGCGGGTCCCGGTCGGCCCAGCCGAAGCAGCGGGCGCCCTCCTCGAAGCAGGCGAGCTGGTTGCGACGGCTGAAGGGCAGCCCCGACACGGGACCCACCGTGGGCTGGTTGCGCGTCCGCAGCTCGATCGGGTCGAGGCCGCACTTCTCGGCCAGTTCGTCGATGGCGGACTCGATGGCGAAGGAGCCCGGTGTCTCACCCGGCGCCCGCATCCAGGTCGGGGTCGGCACATCGAGCCGCACCAGCCGGTGCCCGGTTCGATGCGCGTCGGCGTCGTACATGGTGCGTCCCACGTTGGCACCCGGTTCGACGAACTCGTGCACGGTCGACGTGAGACTCAGCGACTCGTGGCCGAAGGCCCGCAGACGGCCGCCGGCGTCGGCTCCGAGCGTGACCCGCTGCGCGGTGGGACTGCGGAATCCGACGAGCGAGAACATTTGACGGCGCGTCAGCACGACGCGGACAGGGCGGTGGAGCAGGGTCGTGGCCATCACCGCGGCCACCTGGTGCGGAGCCAGGCCCTTCGATCCGAAGCCGCCGCCGACGTGCTCGGAGCGCACCCGGACGGATGCCGGATCGAGGGAGAAGAGCGACGCGAGCTCGCTCGCCACCCAGAAGGCGCCCTGGTTGGAGTCGAGGACATCCAGCCGGCCACCCTCCCACCGGGCCGTCGCCGCATGCGGCTCCATGGAGTTGTGGTGTTCCTCCGGAGTGGAGTACTCCTCGTCCACGACGAAGGCGGCCTCCCGGAGCCGGGCCTCCAGGTCCCCCTTCTCCGTGTCGGCCTGGGCCATCGAGTTGGCGCCGGGGGTGTACGCACCGGAGTGCCCGGCGAAGAACCCGACGTCGTGCGGTTCCGTCTCGTAGCGGACCACCAGCGACTCGGCGGCCTCCCTGGCCTGCTCCGACGTCTCGGCGACGACCAACGCCACGGGCCAGCCCATGAAGGGCACCCGGTCGTGCTGGAAGATCCCGACAACCGGGTTGGGCCGTCCCAGAAAACCCGCGTACTCGGTGTCGACCCGGGGCGCGTTCCCGTGGTGGAGCACGGTGAGCACCCCGGGCATGGCGCGGACGGGAGCGTCCTCGACGGTGGCGACCCGACCGCGGGCCACGGTCGACAGCACCAGCCAGCCGTGGGCGAGTTCGGCGAAGGGGATCTCGCCGGCGTAGCGCGCCGCGCCGGTGACCTTGTCCCTGCCCTCCACACGGGTTCGGGCGGAGCCGACAGCTCCCGTCACGTTGGTGTTCTCGGTCGTCGTGGTCATCGGGCGGCCTCCTCGGCGAGTTCGGTGAGCACGGCCACTACGAGGTTGCGCATCAACGTCACCTTGTATCCGTTCTCCGGAAGGGCCTCGGCGGCTGCCAGTTCGGCATCCGCCGCCGCGGCGAACGCCTCGGCGTCCGCAGGACCTCCGATCAGCGCACGCTCGGCCGCGCGGGCCCGCCAGGGCCGGGACGCCACCGCGCCGAAGGCCAGCCGCACTTCACGTACGACTCCGTCCTCAACGGCGAGCGCGGCGGCGACGGAGCCGATCGCGAACGCGAAGGAGGCGCGCTCGCGCACCTTGCGGTACCGGGAGTGCGCGGCGACCTCGGCCGGCGGCACGGTGACACCGGTGACCAGGGCGCCGGGCGGAAGAGCCGTCTCGATGTGCGGGGTCTCCCCCACCGGCCGGTAGAACTCAGCGATCGGCAACTCGCCCGGCCCGTCGGCCGTTTCGTACGAGATGACGGCGTCGAAGGCCGCGAGCGCGACCGCCATGTCCGAGGGGTGCGTCGCCACGCAGTGTTCGGAGGCGCCGAGGATCGCGTGGTTGTGGTGCTCGCCCGCCAGGGCGGGGCAACCGCTGCCGGGGGTGCGCTTGTTGCACGGCTTGGCGAGGTCGCCGAAGTAGCCGCAGCGGGTCCGCTGGAGCAGGTTCCCGCCGACCGTGGCCATGTTGCGCAGCTGACCGGAGGCGCCGGCCAGGAGCGCCTGTGCCAGGGCCGGGTAGTGCCGGCGCACTTCGGCATGGGCGGCGAGGTCGCTGTTGGTGGCGGTGGCGCCTATGCGCAGCCCGCCGCCAGGGGTGAACGCGATCTCGCCGAGGGGCAGTTCCTGGACGTCGACGAGAAGCGTCGGCCGTTCCACACCGGCCTTCATCAGGTCGACGAGGTTGGTTCCGCCGCCCAGGAAGCGGGCTCCGGGGTCCTCGGCGAGCAGGGCCACGGCCCCGGAGACGTCGAGGGCACGTTCGTATCCGAATTCCCTCATGCCACGGCCTCCTCGGCGGCGGCCGCGGACTCTTCCGCCGCGCGTGCCACGGCCTGCACGATCGACACATAGGCGCCGCAGCGGCAGAGATTGCCGCTCATCCGCTCACGGATTTCCTCGGCGGTCAGAACGGGCACGCCCGCTTCCGGCCGGACGTCTTCGGTCACGGCGCTCGGCCAGCCCGCCGCGTGTTCCTCGATCACCGCGAGGGCCGAACAGATCTGGCCCGGGGTGCAGTAACCGCACTGGTAGCCGTCGAGGTCGAGGAAGGCCTGCTGCACCGGATGCAGCCGGTCGCCGTCGGCAACGCCTTCGATGGTGGTGATCGCCCGCCCCTCGGCGGCGACCGCGAGCTGCAGGCAGGAGACGGTCCGCCGCCCGTCCAGCAGTACCGTGCACGCACCGCACTGGCCCTGATCGCAGCCCTTCTTGGTGCCGGTCAGATCGAGTCGCTCGCGCAAGGCGTCAAGCAGAGTGGTGCGGTGGTCGACGGGCAGCGTGTATTTTTCGCCATTGATGTTCAGGGTGATGGCACTGGACGTCGATGGGGCCATGATCAGCCTTCTTTCGCATTGCTTATGCGCGTCGAACGAGACGATCCCGGCAGGCGTGCCGGGAGGGAGAGGGCGATGTCTGTAGGTGAACGGGCCACCAAAGGCGCTGGTCAGCCACATTGGCCGGTTTTACCGCTATGGTGGAGAAGTGAAGCGGACAGCTGTCCGCTTATCCGTCGAACCTAGCGGACAACTGTCCGCTCAGCAAGGGCGACTTGACTGTGTTTCCGGAAGGAGGAGGCGTGGACGAGGAGAGGGGCACGCCCCAACGTCCGGACGCGCAACGTAATCGCGAGCGCATCCTGGCTGTCGCACTGACCGAGCTGACGCGGTCCGCGGACGCCCCGGTGAGCGCGATCGCGAAGAAGGCGGGCGTCGGCCAGGGGACGTTCTACCGCAACTTCCCGAACCGTGAGGCCCTCGTCCTGGAGGTCTACCGCTACGAGATGCAGCAGGTCGCCGATACCGCGGCCCAGTTGCTCAGCACCCGCACGCCCGACCGGGCCCTGCGGGAGTGGATGGACCGGCTGGCGCAGTACGCCATGGCCAAGGCCGGCCTCGCCGACGCGCTCCGCACGACCGCGAGCAGGTACGGCAGCCTGGCCCAGCTCGGCCACGGTCCGGTGACCCGCGGCATCACCCTCCTGCTGCACGCGAACGAGGAGGCGGGCACCATCCGCCCGGGGGTGACCCCGGACGACTTCGCGCTCGCCATCGCCGGCCTCTGGCAGCTCGACCCGCACAGTGAATGGCAGCCGCGGGCCGCACGGCTCCTGGACCTGGTCATGGACGGGCTGCGGGCGGGGGCGCCCGGCGGGGGCCCGCCGTCCGCGGAGGCTCGGCCATGAGGGCGTAGGGCTCACGTCCCGATGACCACCGTGCGCGCCCACGCGGGCGGCTCGTCCGGAACGTATTCGGGATCGCCCTCGTCCCAGCCCCCCGCGTAGGGCCGGTCGAAGAGACCCACCACCGTCCGGCAAGGTGGCGGTGTGCTCGGCCAGGGCGTCTGTCCGTCGGTGAGAGCCACGATGACATCGGGCCGGGGCTGCGACCTGAGCGCCCTGGCGAAGCCCGAGCGCAGGTCCGTGCCCCCGCCGCCGACCAGCGGGATTCCCTCGGCATGACACAGCGGGTGCACGACCCGGGTCGCCGCGTCGCACGCGAGGACGGTGACCAGGTCCCGCCGGCCGCCCACGGCACGGGAGATGGCGGCGATCTCCAACAACGCACTGCCCAGTTCGGTGTCGCTGACCGAGCCGGACGTGTCGACGACCACAGCCACCCGGGGAGGCCTGCGCCGCAGGCTCGGCAGTACGACACCGGGCACCCCGGCCGAGCGTCGCGCAGGACGGCCGTACGTGTAGTCCTCGCCCGCCCCCGGGCCCGAAACCGCCGAACGGACCGCGGCTCCCAGCAACTGCCGCCACGGCTGGGGCGGATGGAAAACCTCCTGCGCCCATCTCCGCCACCCCTTCGAGGCGCTGCCCGGCCGGCCGGTGATGCCCTGCGCCACCCGGAAACGCACCGCGTCCCGCTCCTGCGTGCTGAGGCCGTGGGCACCCTCCGGCCCGAGGTCCCACTCCCGTTCCAGCCCGTCGGCACCACTGCCGCAGTCCAGCCAGGCCAGGTCCTGCGTACGCGGTCCGAGCCGGAACTGACGCAGGTAGTCCTCCATGAGCTCCCCCTCGGGCAGGTCCAGGTGCCGGGGCTCGACAGCACCTTCCGGCTGGACCAGGCCGTCACCGAACACGTCGTCGTTGATCTCGCAGTCGGCCGCGATGTTCATCCGCAGCCGTTCCGCCGGACCGGTCAGTCCCTGCTCCCGTGCGAACCGGTCGCTGCGCCCATGGTGGTCGCGCAGCAGGTGCGACACCTCGTGCACCCACACGCCGGCGAGTTCCTCCACCGGTGTCCGGTCCACGAAGACCGGCGAGACGTAGCAGCGCCAGTGCGGGTCGACGGCCATCGTGGGGACCCGCCACGACTCCACGGTGTGCAGGGCGAACAGCGCCGTCGCCAGGTAGGGCCGGGCACGGGCGGCCTGAAGCCGGGCGGCGAAGAGCTTGTCGAGGTCCAGTGCCCCCGGTTCGCCCGGGGTCACCGGCGGGCCTTGGTGGCGGCCGTGGCGCGGGCCGCCGCCTCCTCGGCGCGCCGGGAGAGCGACACCGCTCCGGCGAGTGCCTCGATCGACTCCGGTACGTCCCAGTCCTGCTGCCTCAGCGTGGCGAGTGTCGTCGCGGGGACGACGACCAGATCCGGGGCCCCGGTCTCCAGCGCCCGGACCAGGAGGGCCCACGCCGCGTCCCAACGTGACTTCTCAGGCGTCCGACGGACCGCCGCCACCACGCCGTCCAGCACGGCCTGCCGCAGGTCCCCCCGCTCGGGCAGGTCGGCGCCGGCCGGGTCGGCGAGCAGCGCCTCCGGATCCGGCAGGTCCATCCGGTCCAGGCTCGCCAGCAGCTCCAGTCCCGGACCGTCGCCCACCGCGCCCCTCACCAGCAGGGACAGCACGTCGCGCGAAGCGTCGGCCGCGGTCGCGAAGGCGATCAGACGCAGCGTCATCTCCCAGCTCCGTGGCGAGGGCCAGGCCCCGCCCCGGCGTGTCTCCCCGCTGGGCAGCCGGTGGACGAGCGCGGGACGCGCCGAGAGCAGTCCGCACACCGCCCGGCGGGCGAAGTCCACGGACTCCGCGAGCCGCTCGGGGGCGAGCCGCGGCAGGGTCGCCCGGGGCCACGTACCGCCGAGCCCGCGCACCACGACATCGTGGTCGTGGACCCACTGGAGGTGCACGAACCGGTTGGCCAGGGGCGGGCTGAGCTCCCAGCCGTCCGACGCCGACGAACGGGGGTTGGCGGCGGCGACGATGCGTACGCCGGGCGGGAGCCTGAGCGAGCCGATCCGGCGTTCCAGTACGAGACGGAGCAGCGCGGCCTGCACGGCGGGCGGGGCGGTGGACAGTTCGTCGAGGAACAGCAGCCCGCGGCCCGCCCGCACCAGGCGCACCGCCCAGTCCGGCGGTGCCATCGGGACACCCTGTTCCGCGGGATCGTCACCGACGATGGGCAGCCCCGAGAAGTCGGACGGCTCGTGGACGCTGGCGATGACCGTGGTCAGGGGGAGTTCCAGCGACTCGGCGAGCTGGGTGAGGGCCGCGCTCTTGCCGATCCCCGGCTCGCCCCACAGGAGTACCGGCAGGTCGGCGGCCACGGCCAGGGTGAGGGCCTCCAGCTGGGTGTCCGGACGAGGTTCGGTGGTGGTGTCGCGCAGGAGGGCCATCAGCTCGCCGGCGACGTCCAGTTGGGAGACCGGGGCCCGGTCGTGGGTGGGTGCGGGCAGGGCGCGTGTGGGCATGTGTGGTCACCTGAGGGGTCTAGGTACGAATGTGGACAGGGCTTCGAGCGCGGGGACGAAGGTTCCCGGATCAGCGGAAGGCCGCGTGGCGCGGGACCTTCGGGATCACCGGAAGGTCGTGTGACGCGGGAATTTCGGGATCAGCGGACCGTCGCGCGGAACGGCCGCCGGTACGGGTGGCGGTCCCGGGAGCGCCGGAATTCCGGGCGGGGGTGGCGGGCCCCGGACCCGGCGAGGTCCGCCCGGAACAGTCCGTAGGCGATCCGCCGCAGCGCCGCGGTCTCCAGCTCGTCCCGCAGGGGACCGCTTCGCAGGATCGCGCCGGGGCCCAGCAGGCCTTCGACGACGGCCAGCGCACCTTCGATGTCGCCGTGGTCGAGGCGTTCCCGTACGCCGGTGAGGCAGTCCGGGCGGCGGTGGGCCTCGTCGACGGCCTGGAGGCAGGGCATCGGTGTGCCGGTCAGGGCGGCGAGGAGTTCCTCGCGGCGGAGCTCGGCCGGGTCGTGGTCGAGTGGGGCCAGTGCCCCGTCGACCAGGCCGATCCGGTGCCGCGCCCCGCGGCATTCCACGAGGCGGGGCTGTCCGGCAGCGTCGGGAATCGGTGCGGGTCCGGCCGGCACGTGTTCCGGGATCAGCGCCCGGACGACCAGCGGGTGCAGCCGGTCGGCCTCGAACCCTCCGCTGCGGATGAGTTCCAGGTCGGGCAGCGCCCAGGTCGCGGCGTCGGGCAGGACCGGCAGCACGTAACCGGCGCCGTCCGCGGACGCCTCCGCGATCCGCAGTGCGGGCGGGCCGGGGCCGTCGCCGTCCGCGTCCAGTCCGAGGAGCAGCCGGTGCCGGCCCCCGAACCGCACGACGAAGGTACCGCCGGCCCGCCCCTCGGCCGCCAGGAGCAGGGCCGCCTCGGCAGCCCATCGTCCGGGGGCGCAGCGGCGTCCCGGCGGCACCCGGTCCGAGACGGCGGGGTCCACCGCGTCGGTGGGCGGGCGGTCGGCGCCGGACCGGATGAGCAGTTCGCCCGTCCTGCGCGCGTCCCACAGGTGGCGATGCAGGTCGAGGCGGAAGCGCCGGCTGGGCCGGGGATGCGGGTGGAGGCGCGCTGCCGCCTCGGAGCGGGTTCCGTCCCACAGGGCGAGGCTGATCCGCTGGCCGGCGTCGGCCCAGGCGGGCGGGGTCCGCACCACGAGGTGCACGGGGTGAGAGGAGGGCCTCGGCTGCCGGGCCTCAGGGGCGCCCGGATCCACGGCGTCGTACCGGGCCAGGGCGATCGTCAGCCCCGGGCGCAGCAGCCCGTGCGGAGCGATTCTCGGCAGGTGCCAGCGCAGGAGATCCGGCACCAGGTGCCGCAGATCGGCCCTTACCCGGGCGGCGAGTTCCCCGCCGTGGGTACGGGCCAGAGAGCCCAGTCGGAGATCGACATCGATGCCCGCGGCAGCGCATGCCCCCGCCCAGTCACCGGCACGGCGGCGGGCGGTCGCGGTCTGGATCATGGAGGGCGGCACGGCGAACTCGCGCACGCGCAGCCAGAAGGAGAGGAAGGGGTCCCGATTCGCGTTCTCGGTGAGCATCAGCACTCACCTTGCGCGGACGGGTCCCCCGATCTGTGAGCAATGTGTGTTGTCATCGCGAGGCAGCCTAACGGCCCGCCCTCGTGCCCGCCAGGTGTTTTCGAGCGCCCTCCCCCGCTTTGAGGCCGCGGCAGCCACCGGGCGGGGCGAGCGCGTAGGGTGCCGGGATGGTCGAGATCCCCGAGGCGTTCGCACGCGGCACCGTGAGGCGTGAAGGTGCGCCCGGAGCGGTCTGGATCGCCGGACTTCCCGCCGTCGTCGACGAGTTGTGCGGTCGCTGGGAGTGCGTTCCGGACGGCGAGGTCAGGTACGGAGGCGTCGGCCTCGTCGTCCCGGTGCGACGGCGGGGCGCGGCCGACGCCGTACTGAAGGTGTCGTTCCCGCACCCCGGCAACGTCCATGAGCCGGACGCGTTCGCGGCGTGGGACGGACGCGGAGCCGTACGCCTGTACGAGCGCGACGGGGAGCACTTCGCGATGCTGCTGGAGCGCGTGGGGACGTCGGACCTCGGGGAGGTCGAGGACGACGACGAAGTCGTGCGAGTGGCCGGGCTGATCAGCCGCAGGCTGGCCGTGCCGGCTCCGCCCGGTCTGCCCCGGCTGTCCGAACAGGCCGGGGCCTGGGAGGAGCGGATGCGCGAGGACGCCGCGGAGTTGCGCCATTCGCTGTCGCGCCACGTGCTGGACGCCGCCGTCGCGACGGCGCGCGAACTGGGTGGCAGCCAGCCGGACACCCTCGTCCACGGCGACCTCCACGCCAGGAACATCCTGCGCGCCGACCGTGAGCCGTGGCTGGCCGTCGACCCCAAGGGGTACGTGGGGGACCCCGCATACGACGGCGGCACCCTGCTCAAGTCCCGGGCCGTGTCACTTCTCGCGGCGGAGGACCTGCGCAGAGCCGTCGACCGCACACTGGACGTCTTCACGGAGGCCGCGGAGCTCGACCGCGAGCGGACCCGGCGCTGGGCACAACTTCACGCGGTTCAGGCCGCGTTCTGGGGACGTCGGCACGGGTTCCGCAGAGCCCGCAGCGGCCCCGGACGTGATTGGCTCACCGATTTCGCGGACAGACTGGCGGAGTTGCTCACCAACCGCATCTGACCGCCCTGAGCGCACGGCATGTCCTCAGACGCCCCGGGGCGGGTACCACACGGTTCCGCGGGGGGCCGGCGGGCGGGAGGCGCCGGGCGCCCCGGGGTGGGGGGGGGGGAGGACCGGACGCGGGAG
>NZ_JBEOVJ010000090.1:22363-32933 GCF_040295435.1 Streptomyces sp. NPDC002809 | reverse complement strand
GGGGGGGGGGGCGCCCTGGGGGTGCGCCTGCGGCGGGCCTTGTCCCCTACCCGCCCCTTCCCGTAACCGGGGCTCCGCCCCGGACCCCGCGCCTCAAACGCCGGCGAGGCTGGAAGCGGGGGGCTGGAAGAGAGGGGGGCTGTATCGCCGGGCTCAGCGCCTCGTACACCGGCGAGGCCGGAAGAGGGCGCGGCACCGCCGGCCCCCTCCATCAAACGCCGACGAGGCTGGAGGTTGGGGCTGCACCCCTGGCCCCGCTCCTCAGCACCGGCGAGGTTGCAGGGCGGAAGGCCGGTTCGTGCCCCGTCCCCCGCGCCTCAGCACCGGCGAGGTCGGAAGGCGGAAGGCGGAAGGCCGGTTCGTGCCCCGTCCCCCGCGCCTCAGCACCGGCGAGGTCGGAAGGCGGAGGGCGGTTTTTGTCGGAAGGCGGAGGGCGGTTCTTTGTGCCCAGTCCGCTCCGGATCAGGCGGCCGGTGTGCGGATCAAGGTCAGGACCTCGTCGCGTACCGCCGTCATCGTCTCCTCGTCGCCGGCCTCGACGTTCAGGCGCAGCAGAGGTTCCGTGTTGGAGGGGCGGAGGTTGAACCACCAGTCCGGGGACGTGACCGTGAGGCCGTCCAGGTCGTCGGTGGTCACGTTCTCGCGGTCGGCGAACGCTGCCCGTACGTCCGCTGTGCGGGCCCGCTGGTCGTCGACCGTGGAGTTGATCTCGCCGGAGTCGACGTAGCGGTCGTACTGGGCCACCAGGGCGGAGAGGGGTTCCTCCTGGCCTCCTAGGGCGGCCAGGACGTGGAGGGCGGCGAGCATGCCCGTATCGGCGTTCCAGAAGTCACGGAAGTAGTAGTGGGCGGAGTGCTCGCCGCCGAAGATCGCGCCGTGTGCGGCCATCTCCGCCTTGATGAAGGAGTGACCGACCCGGGTGCGGACCGGCGTGCCGCCGTGTTCGCGTACGACCTCCGGGACCGAGAGGGAGGAGATCAGGTTGTGGATGACCGTGCCCCGGCCACCGTTGCGGGCCAGTTCCCGGGCCGCGACCAGGGCGGTGATCGCCGACGGGGAGACGCCCGCGCCCCGCTCGTCCACGACGAAGCAGCGGTCCGCGTCGCCGTCGAAGGCAAGGCCGAGGTCGGCGCCCTCGGCCAGTACCCGGGCCTGGAGGTCGACGATGTTCTTCGGGTCGAGCGGATTGGCCTCGTGGTTCGGGAACGTGCCGTCCAGTTCGAAGTACATCGGGACGAGGTCCAGCGGCAGGCCCGCGAGGACCGTCGGGACCGTGTGGCCGCCCATGCCGTTGCCCGCGTCCACGACCACCTTCAGGGGGCGGATCGCGGACAGGTCGACGAGGGACAGCAGGTGGGCGGCGTAGTCGGTGAGCGTGTCGCGTCCGGTGACCGTGCCGGGGGTGGCGGCCGGCTGCGGTGCGCCGGTCTCCGACCACTTCTCGACCAGGGTGCGGATCTCGGCGAGGCCGGTGTCCTGCCCCACCGGGGCCGCGCCGGCCCGGCACATCTTGATGCCGTTGTACTGCGCCGGATTGTGCGACGCGGTGAACATCGCACCCGGCAGGTCCAGTGACCCCGATGCGTAGTACAGCTGGTCGGTCGAGCAGAGGCCGATCAGCGTGACATCGGCTCCGCGGGCCGCCGCACCGCGGGCGAAGGCTCCCGACAGCGCGGGGGACGTGGGACGCATGTCGTGGCCGATGACGATCGCGTCCGCGGCCGTCACCTCGACGAACGCCGCGCCGAACAGCTCGGCCAGTGACTCGTCCCACTGGTCGGGCACGACTCCGCGCACGTCGTACGCCTTCACGAGCTGCGACAGGTCGGAAGTCACGGGCCGGTCCTCCTGAGGTTTCTTCGGACCGCCAAACTACCCGGCGGCCGGGAACGCCTCACGCTCCGGGTGACGGCTTCCTGGTCAGGAGTCGGGCGAGCGCAGTACGCGGAGGTGGCCTCTGCGGCCGACCTCCATCGGATCCAGGGTGCGCGGACCGCCGCCCCTGGGACCGTCGCCCCTGGGACCGTCGCCCCTGGGACCGTCGCCGCGGTCCTGTGGACGCGCTGCTTCCCGTACGGCGTTGGCCAGGGCTTCGAGGTCGTCACCGCTGGGACGGGTGGGCGCGGAAGGGTCGGAGAGCCGGACGACCTCCCAGCCGCGGGGCGCGGTCAGGCGCTCACTGTGCTCGGCACAGAGGTCGTAGCAATGAGGCTCGGCATAGGTGGCGAGCGGGCCGAGGACCGCAGTCGAGTCGGCATAGACGTACGTCAGTGTCGCGACGGCAGGGCGGCCGCACGCGGTGCGCGAACAGCGACGTACAGGGCTCACGATGTTGGACGGTACCGCACTCTTGAGCGGGCTGCGACGACTCTCCCCCGGCTCACCCCACCGTGTCGCCCCACGACCCCGGGCCCAGGCTCTTGCCCGGCAACTCCCCTGACCTGCACGGGAGGAGAGGGGCGCAGGTCCTGACCGCAACGATTCCGGTCACCAGCCGGCACAAAAGCTGTCATACGGCAGGGAATCAACGATCAGGAGCGGGGCCTGAAACGGGTCGTCCCGTGGCCGGATCGTTCAGCAACGGACAGGTCGGCTCCCTCCCGGACAGCCGCAGGCCGCTCACCCGGCGGAGGGTTACGCTGCGTCAGTGATGGACAGTCCCGTACCGCCCCACCCGTCCGAGCCGCGACCGCGACGCCGAGACCGACACGGCCGCGGCATGCGCGGCCCCGTCGCCCCTCCCCAGGTGCCGCTCTCGGCCAGCAGGGCGGACAGCTTCCGCGATCTGGTGCAGGATTCGGTGGAACGGCTGGAACGGCGCTGGCCGCAGCTGGCCGAGGTCGACTTCGTGGTCCTCGACGTACCAGGGCCCGTGGAGGAGACCGTTCCGCTGGGCAGTGCGCTGCCCGCCGAGAAGGAGCGGCCCGCGCAGATCGTCATCTACCGGCGCCCCGTCGAGATCCGTACCAAGAATCGTGACGAACGCGCGCTGCTGGTGCACGAGGTCGTGGTCGAGCAGGTCGCGGAGCTGCTCGGGCTCTCGCCGGAGTCGGTCGATCCCCGGTACGGCCAGGACGGCCAGGAGTAGGCGCCCTGCGCCAGGGGCGCACAGCTGTGGGGCAGGCCGTTGCGCGGCCCGCCCCACAGTCCGGTCGTCGCGGTCCTCAGTCGTCCAGGACCGACAGGTCCTGTTCGGCGGCCGGTACCTCGACCGTTCCCCGGTCGTCCGGCAGCGTCTGCACCGTGAACATCGGGATGCCGTCCATCGGGACCGTGAGCGTGCGGGCGGCGTGGACCGGACCGCCCGACTGCGTCTCGACCGTCAGCGCGTACGTGCCCTTGAGTCCTGCCGGAACCGGCGGGGTGACCGCGACGGTCGTACCGGCGGCGACCTCGTACGTCTTGCTGACCGGTGTGCCGCCCTTGCTGCCCGCGGACGCCGTGACCTTCACGGTGCCGGCGGCGCCGGGGGCGGTGAGCGAGAGGACCGAACCCTTCGCCCGGTTGTCGGCGGCGGTCGCCTGCGCGCCCACCGGGCCGGTCGCCGGAATGTAGCCGACCTCCTGGTTGGCGCCCTTGCCTCGGACCACCCGCAGTGCGGCCACCACCGGGGTGGCCTTGCCGTCCTGGGCGGGGCTCAGGAGCAGGGAGCCCGCCTCGCCCCTGGTCAGGTTCTTCAGGTCGACGCCGGCGGTCATCCGCGACTTGACGTGCAGGTCCTCATGGCCCGCCGGTGAGATCGCACCCGTCTTGCCGAGCAGCTTCACCGTGAGGTCGGCGTCGTCCTCACCGGGGGCGAAGGCCACGAGCCGCACCGAGGTTGCGTCCGCCGGGATGCCGGGCAGGACGAGGGTGCTCGCCGGCTCGGTGGAGGCGGGGAGCCAGTCACTGCCGGTCTTGCTGTCCGCGGACCTCACCACCGCGCCGACACGGCCGGTCCGGGTGGTGACGTGGACGGTCACGTCGTCCTCGGCCTTGCTGGTCAGCGTCGAGATGAGGACGCGGACACCGGAACCGGCGGGCACCGTGATGCCTTCGCCGACGTCGGACTTGAGCGTGCCGTCGGGGCCGTACAGCTCGATGTCGGCGACGGCGGCGGTGTCGTCCGGGTTGGTGAGGTGGACGTAGTCCTCGCGGGACTTCGCCGTGCTCGCGGCCGGGAACCAGAAGTCGGTGTCGGGTGCGGTGCAGCTGACCCCGAGGAGGCCTCGGGAGTCGCCCGCCTCGACGGTGGTGGTCTGCTGGCTGGTCCAGCCGGGGGCCAGCCGGCCGGTGGCGGTGCCGACGAGCGCGGGGGCGTCGGCACCGGACACCTCGGCGGTGACCGGCTTGCCGGGCTCCTTGAGGAGAACGACCGGCTTGTCCGGGCCCGCCTTCTTGGTCTTCTTGTCCTTGCTGCTCTTCCCCGAGTCCTTCTCGTCGTCCTTCGCGGCCGTGGAGGACAGGAGTTCGGCCGTGCCGGCCGGTTCCGCCGCGTCTCCGCTCTTCCCCGCCGGGGTGAAGGAGGTGTACTCCGTCTCCGCGAGGTCGGACAGGCCGGGGGCCGGGCAGAGCAGGCTGGACCGTTCCACGGGCAGCCGCGCGGCCGGCTTCGCCGTCGTCGTGCCCCCGGCGTCCGGCACGGTGACCGCGGCGAATCCGGTGACGGCCGCGAGGGCGACGGCCCCGGCGATGAGGGACAGGCTGGTGGACTTCACTCGGACTCGCCTCGCGATGCGTTACCGGTCGGCCACGGGTTCTGGCCCGGGGCGGGGTTCCCGTCGGGGTTCTCGTCGGGGTTCTGCGGGTCGTACGCGCCCTGGGCGCCGTACTGGTCCGCACCGTACTGGCCGGTGCCGTACTGACCGGGGTCGTACGGGGCGTTGCCGTACTGGGCGTTGGGGTCGTACTGCCCGCTGCTGCCCTGCGGGGCGTTGGGGTCGTACTGCCCACTGCTGCCCTGCGGGGCGTTGGGGTCGTACTGCCCACTGCTGCCCTGCGGGGCGTTTCCGTACTGGTCCTGGGTGTACGGGGCGTACTCGCCCTGCTGTTGATAGCCGTACGGGTCGTAGCTGGCGGCGCCGTCGGGCTGCTGCTGCGGCGCGGCACCGTACTGGCCGTCCTGGTACTGGCCCTCCCGGTACTGCGGGTAGCCGGCGTCCTGGTACTGCTGGGCGTCCCAGTCCCCGTACTGCTGCTGGGGCACCGCCGCGTACTCGCCGGTGTCGCCGTCGGCCTGCTGAGGGACGAAGACGTCCTGGCCGTCGTCGGCGTCGAGCGGCTCCGCCGCGGTGGTCCGCGGACCGGTCTGCTGGGCGGGGATGTGCTCCGCCGGCGCCCCCGCTTCCGCGGACTCGTCGGCGTCGAAGTCCTCGCCGTCGTCGCCCTCGCCCTCCGCCAGCGCGGCCGCACGCAGCCTGCGGGCCCGGCGTCCCTCGCCGGCGACCGGCTCGGCGGGGACCACCACGCCCTCCTCGGGCAGGTCGTCGTCGATCTCCCGGCGGCGGCCCGGCAGGGCCAGCACCAGCAGGACCACGAGGAGCGCGGCCTGGCCCCAGACCCACACGGAGTGCGTGAAGGGCGTCTCGTACGTGAGGTCCAGCATGCCGCCCTCGGCGGGGAGCTCGAAGCCCTGCGCCCAGCCGTCGACGGTCTTGCGGGTCAGCACCCTCCCGTCGAGCGTGGCCTGCCAGCCCGGGTCCGCGGCGTCGGCGATCCGCAGGACACGGCCCGCGCTGCCCGACGGGATCTTGGTGTGCGCCTCGACGGGCTTGGAACCCACCGGGAGCGGCTCGTCGTCGGCTGCCGACGGCACGATCATGATCCGGGCGACCTGACGGTCCACCCGCCACAGCGCACTGCCGTCCAGCTGGCTGAGGCGGCTGAGGCCGGGGGTCGCGTCGAGGACCCGGCTCATCTGCTTCGGCGCCCCGTCCCGCACGAGCACGTAACGGATCGCGAAGCCGCTGAGCTGGCTGCCCTGGTCGGCGCCGGAGCCTGCCACCAGGTTGGCGACGACCTTGTCGAGGTGGCTGTTGCCGCCGCCGGCCGCGGCCAGTTCGGCATCGCCCAGCCGCGCGCCGGAGCCACGGACCAGGGTGTACGCGACGGAGGTGGCCGAGGTCCCGCCGAGCACCAGGGTGCGCGGCTGGTCCCGGGTGCCGCTCTCCTCGGCGACGAACGCGGGCACCTGCACCGGATCGCGGCGCTCCAGCGGGCCGGCGGCGCCGCCGATCATCCAGCCGACGGCGGCCAGCACGGGTGCCAGCACGGCGGCCAGGGCGATCAGGACCGCGACCGGCTGGCGCCAGCCGAAGCTGAGCTCGGCCACCCGGACCCGGGCACCGTCAGCGCCGACCAGGGCGGCGGCGATGAGCGCGGCGCCGTAGACGAGGGTTGCGGGTCCCGCCCAGCCGGAGCCGTTGGCGAGCCCGGCGAAGGCCAGGCCCACCAGGGCGACGGCCCAGGCGGTCCGTACCGCGAACTGCCGCTCCCCGCGCAGCAGCGCGGCCAGTGCCGCGAGCACGATGCCGAGGAGCAGGATGCCGCCGGCCGCCTTGGGCCCGCCGGGGCTGATCCCGAGCAGGTCCAGTGCGGAGGCCGAGCCCGAACCGGTCTCCAGTCCCGCTTCCTTCAGGAAGGAGGAGGGGCTGGACAGGAGCGAGAGCGACCAGGGCGCGAGGACCAGCAGCGGGGTCCCGACCGCGGCGAGGAAGCGGAGACCGTAGGCCGTGATGTCGTTGCGGCGCAGCACCAGTACACCGATGCCGAGGACCACGGCGAGCGGCCAGACGATGGGGGTGAACGCCATCGCGAGCGTGAGGAGCAGGGTGTACGCCCAGGTGGCGCGCCAGCTGCCGCGGTTGTCACCGCCGCCGCGCAGGCCGTGCGCGGAGACGGCCGTGCGCGCGATCAGCGGCAGCAGGACGGCGAGGACGGCGGTGCCGAGGCGGCCGGTGGCCAGGGCGCCGGTCGCGGCGGGCAGGAAGGCGTACGCGACGCTCGCCCAGGCCCGCAGCAGCCGCGAGGGGAGCAGCGGGCGGGAGACGAAGTACGCGGTGAGTCCGGCGAGCGGGACCGAGCAGACGAGCAGCAGGGTGAGGGCGAAGCCGGTGGAGCCGAGGAACAGCGCGGACAGCGCGGAGATCACGGCCAGGTAGGGCGGTGCGGTCTGGGTTCCGCCGGTGCCGATGGTGTGCCAGCCGTCCGCGTAGCGGCCCCACAGTTCGGAGACGTCACCGGGCGCGGGCAGCAGGGCGCCGCCGGCCAGCGCGCCGCCGCCCAGGAGGCTGCGGCACGCGACGAGGGAGACCAGGAGCAGGACGGCGAAGAGCACCGGGCCCGGCTTGCGCCCGACGCGCTTCAGCTTGGCGAACTGGTCGATCTCCAGGAAGTCGGCGTCGTCGCCGCCCGGACCGGACTCGACGGCGCCGTGCCGCGAGCCGCCGGACTCGGCCTCCGCGCCGCCGCCGAAGTTCCCGGCGACCTGCTCGACGGTCGCGCGGACGGTGGCACCGGGGGCGGGGAAGAGCCCGCGCAACTCGGCCGGGTCGACGACCCCCTTGCCGCGGTGGCGTCGTGCGCCGAGGATGCGGCCGGGACGGAGCAGGGTGCCGAGGAGGCCGGTGACCTCGTCGAGCGCCTGGCCCGGCACCTTGCCGACGAGGTAGGCGAGCGTACGGAGCAGTGTGCCGACCAGGAGCCGGAGCAGCACCCAGGGAAGCCGTTTGCCGGGGGCGTTGACCAGCATGGTGTAGACGGCGCCGGCCTTGTCGACGCGGTGCGGGCTGGAGACCGAGCGGCCCGCGCAGTCGATGGGGCGGCGTTCGCGGGCGGACGCCTCGGCGTGCCGCAGGACGGCGTCGGGGGCGACGAGCACCCGGTGGCCGGCCATGTGGGCTCGCCAGCACAGGTCGACGTCGTCACGCATGAGGGGCAGCCTGCGGTCGAAGCCGCCGAGCTCCTCCCAGACGTCCCGGCGGATCAGCATGCCCGCGGTGGAGACGGACAGGACGGTACGGACCTGGTCGTGCTGGCCCTGGTCCTGCTCGCGCCGGTCGAGGCCGGTCCAGCGGCGCCCGCTGTTGGCGATCGAGACGCCGACTTCGAGGAGCTGGCGGCGGTCGTACCAGCCGCGGAGCTTGGGTCCGACGATCGCGGCGTGCTGGTCGTTGTCGACGACGCGCAGCATCTCGGCGAGTGCGTCGGGTTCGGGGGCGCAGTCGTCGTGGAGCAGCCAGAGCCACTGCACCGGTTCGCCGTGCGGCAGGTCCGGCAGGTCGTAGGCGTCGTCGCGCCAGGACCTGGTGACGGGGTCCCAGCCGCTCGGACGCTTCAGGTACGGCAGGTCGTCCGGGGTCAGGACACCGGCGGTGCGGCTCGCCTCGTCGACGGCGGTGCCGAAGCTCGTACGCCGCGCGAGGTGCAGGACGCGTTCGGCGCCGAGCGCCTCGGTGACCAGTCGGGCGGAGTCGTCGGCGCTGCCGGTGTCGGCGGCGACGACGTTCTGTACGGGGCGCTCCTGCCCGAGCAGCCCGGCGAGCGCGTCTGGCAGCCAGCGTGCGCCGTCGTGGGAGACGAGCACGGCGGTGACGACGTGCCGGGGGAACTCTGGGGCGGCGGCAGCCGCGTACGGCGCCGTTGCTTGGCTGTGCACGGACATCGAGGTACGGGCCCTCCGGCCGGGTCCGGGGGACGTCCCCCGGGGGCTGCATCGGTGTACACGCGCGCCCTGTCGGGTCGTTGGCGCGTCTCGGACGGGGCCCCACACTAACGGTACGGATAACCGGGGTGGCGCGGAGCGGTTGAACGAGGGCTGCGGTACAGCGGTGGAGGGCGGCCGGTGCCCCGGTCCGGCTGTGCCGGCAGAGGGGGTCCGGAGCGGGTCCGGGGCCGCTCCGCCACCGTGCCGGAGGTACGGCAATGGCCCGCCGCCTGCGGGCAGGGTGCAGGCGGCGGGCCATGGGACGTCCGGTCCGGGGAGCGGACGGCCCTCAGGGTTCGGCGTCTTGCGGCCGGGGGGTCCCGGAGGGGCCGGGTCAGACCGCGGCCTTCTTCAGGCGCCGTCGCTCACGCTCGGAAAGACCGCCCCAGATACCGAATCGCTCGTCCTTGGAAAGGGCGTACTCAAGGCATTCGGACCGGACCTCACAGGCGAGGCAGACCTTCTTGGCCTCGCGGGTCGATCCACCCTTCTCGGGGAAGAAGGACTCGGGATCGGTCTGGGCGCACAGTGCGCGCTCCTGCCAGCCGAGTTCCTCGTCCGCGTCCTCGACCAGCAGTTGCTGGAACAGCTCGGTCATGTGCGCCCCTCGTCTGTCTCTTGCGTCCCCGTGATGCGGCCGTTATCGAATCGGCCGAACGACACGAGTGAAATTACAAGTGTGTAGCTCCGTGCCGGTCAAGCTCAGATCTGCTATTGGGCCCGGGATTCACTCTGCGGAACCAAGCGTATGCGTAAAGTGTTCAAATCACCAAAAACCTGACATATGCCACGAGCCTCGGTACGCCTTCATCCGCCACAGGGAAGAACTCCCAGGAGGGCGGACACGTTGCGATTCGATCACCGAAGCGATCAAGATCACAGTCGGGTCACAGGAGTGCGACCGCGTTTGCCGCAGCGACTGTTGGGCCACCTCTCCGCCGCGGGGGCTGCACAAACCTTTCTCCGAACGGAGTAACCGGATGAGGTGAAACATTACCCCCAAATCGGGCATTGGGTTGACAGTCGGAGGTTCTCCGGTTCTCCTTGATGTCATGCCAGCGACCTCAGTCATGCGTGTCACCCACATCCGTGGGTTCCGCAGCGCTGTTCAGGCCCGCTGTTGCTGTTCCAGCTGTCTCAGCTGTTGAAGCCCCCGAGCTCCAGCCCGACACAGCTCATCCCGGACCCCCGGACCCTCCCCCACGCGGCTTCCCGCCACTGCGGTCACCCGGTCCCTCAGGTCCTGCGACACCCCTGCATCCGCACTGCACGACTTGCACCCCTGCCGAGGAACCACCGCACCCATGAACAGCGACAGCGACCTCCAGATCGCCGGCGACCTCCTCGAGGTCCAGCACCTCCTGCGCCCCGCCCGCGAACACCCCGCGACGGTGGCGGAATTCGTCGGGCTCGCCCGCACCGTCGCCGCCGACCGCTCCCAGTGGGCCCCGCTCGTCCGGTACGACACCACCACCCGCTGGTACCACCGCCTCCGCACCGGACCCGGCTACGAGATCTGGCTGCTCAGCTGGGTCCCCGGCCAGGGCAGCGGCCTGCACGACCACGGCCCGTCGTCCGGCGTACTGACCGTCCTGGACGGCGAACTGACCGAGCGTACGGACCGCGGAACGCGGACGCTGAACGCCGGCTCGCAGCGCGTCTTCGCCCCCGGCTACATCCACGAGGTGGTCAACGACTCCCTCGAACCGGCCGTCAGCCTGCACGTCTACTACCCGGGCCTGACCGACATGCCGATGCACGCCGCACAGTGCGCCGCGGCCGTCGCCACCGCCTGACAACCCGCCACCACCCGGACAGGGACCAGGCTCCGCCCGACAGTCCCACCCGTCACCCCGTCACCCGCCACCACCCCGACAAGGACCAGGC
>NZ_JBEOVJ010000090.1:0-22263 GCF_040295435.1 Streptomyces sp. NPDC002809 | reverse complement strand
TCCGCCCGACAGTCCCACCCGTCACCCCGTCACCCCGTCACCCGCCACCACCCCGACAAGGACCAGGCTCCGCCCGACAGTCCCACCCGTCACCCCGTCACCCCGTCACCCGCCACCACCCCGACAAGGACCAGGCTCCGCCCGACAGTCCCACCCGTCACCCGCCACCACCCCGACAAGGATCAGGCTCCGCCTGACAGACTGGTTCGCATGCGCATTGTGGTTCTGGCCGGCGGTATCGGTGGTGCTCGTTTCCTGCGTGGCCTCAAGGAGGCCGCGCCCGACGCGGACATCACGGTGATCGGCAACACCGGTGACGACATCCATTTGTTCGGCCTCAAGGTCTGCCCCGACCTCGACACCGTGATGTACACCCTCGGCGGTGGCATCAACGAGGAGCAGGGCTGGGGCCGTACCGACGAGAGCTTCCACGTCAAGGAGGAACTTGCGGCGTACGGCGTCGGCCCCGAGTGGTTCGGGCTCGGCGACCGGGACTTCGCCACCCACATCGTCCGTACGCAGATGCTCGGCGCGGGCTATCCGCTGAGTGCGGTCACCGAGGCGCTCTGTGCGCGCTGGAAGCCGGGGGTCCGGCTGCTGCCGATGTCCGACGACCGGGTCGAGACGCATGTCGCCGTCGACGTCGACGGCGAGAGCAAGGCCATTCACTTCCAGGAGTACTGGGTGAAACTGCGCGCCTCCGTCCCCGCGCAGGCCATCGTGCCCGTCGGCGCCGAACAGGCCAAGCCGGCTCCGGGCGTCCTGGAGGCCATCTCCGGGGCCGACGTCATCCTCTTCCCGCCGTCGAACCCCGTCGTGTCCGTCGGGACCATCCTCGCCGTGCCCGGAATCCGGGAAGCCATCGCCGAGGCCGGGGTGCCGGTCGTCGGTCTCTCCCCCATCGTCGGTGACGCACCGGTGCGCGGGATGGCGGACAAGGTCCTCGCCGCGGTGGGCGTCGAGTCGACGGCCGCGGCCGTCGCCCAGCACTACGGTTCGGGGCTGCTCGACGGCTGGCTCGTCGACACCGTGGACGCGGGCGCCGTGGGCGAGGTGGAGTCCGCGGGCATCCGCTGCCGCTCCGTACCGCTGATGATGACCGACGTCGCCGCCACCGCCGAGATGGCGCGGCAGGCACTGGCCCTCGCCGAAGAGGTACGCGCATGAGCACCGCCGCCCCGGACACCGCGCCCTCCTTCCGCGTGTGGGCGCTGCCCGGCATGCCCGAGGTGCAGGCCGGGGACGACCTCGCGAAGCTGATCGCCGCCACCGAGCCCGGACTGGCAGACGGTGACGTGCTGCTCGTCACCTCCAAGATCGTCTCCAAGGCGGAGGGCCGGATCGTCGAGGCCACCGACCGGGAGGCGGCGATCGACGCCGAGACGGTACGGGTGGTGGCGCGGCGCGGCACGCTGCGGATCGTGGAGAACCGGCAGGGCCTGGTGATGGCCGCCGCCGGGGTCGACGCGTCGAACACCCCGGCAGGGACCGTCCTGTTGCTGCCCGAGGACCCGGACGCCTCGGCGCGGGCGATCAGGGAGGGGCTGCGGGACACGCTCGGCGTCGAGGTCGGCGTCGTTGTCACGGACACCTTCGGGCGGCCGTGGCGCAACGGGCTGACCGATGTCGCGATCGGCGCGGCCGGAGTGCGGGTGCTGGACGACCTGCGGGGCGGCAGCGACGCGTACGGCAATCCGCTGAGCGCGACCGTGGTCGCCACCGCCGACGAACTCGCCTCGGCCGGTGACCTGGTCAAGGGCAAGGCGGACGGGCTGCCCGTCGCGGTCGTGCGGGGGCTCGGCCATGTCCTGGACCCGGCCGATGCCGGCGGGGCCCGCGCGATGGTGCGGGTCGCGGCCGACGACATGTTCCGGCTGGGGACGTCCGAGGCGGTACGGGAGGCGGTGACCCAGCGGCGTACGGTCCGCGAGTTCACCGACGAACCGGTGGACCCGGGGGCGGTGCGGCGTGCCGTGGCCGCGGCGGTGACGGCTCCGGCCCCGCACCACACGACGCCCTGGCGGTTCGTCCTGCTGGAGTCGCCCGAGTCGCGGACCCGGCTGCTGGACGCGATGCGGGACGCGTGGATCGCGGACCTGCGGCGCGACGGCAAGAGCGAGGAGTCGGTCGCGCGACGGGTGAAACGGGGCGATGTGCTGCGCCGGGCGCCGTACCTGGTGGTGCCGTGTCTGGTGATGGACGGCTCCCACACGTACGGGGACGCGCGGCGGGACGGCGCGGAGCGCGAGATGTTCGTGGTCGCCGCGGGCGCCGGGATCCAGAACTTCCTGGTGGCGCTGGCGGGCGAGCGGCTTGGCTCGGCCTGGGTTTCCTCGACGATGTTCTGCCGGGATGTCGTGCGGGAGGTGCTGGAGCTGCCCGCGTCGTGGGATCCGCTGGGAGCGGTGGCCGTGGGGCGGGCCGCGGTGTCGCCTCCGGCGCGGGTGGGGCGGGGCGCGGAGGAGTTTGTCGCGGTGAGGTGAGAGGGCGGGGGTGAGGTTCCCCCTTGCCCGCCCCTTCCCGTGAGCGGGGCGCCGCCCCGGGCCCCTGCGCCTCAAGCGCCGGCGGGGCCGGTTTTCGAGGCTCCGCCCGGACCCCGCTCCTCAAACGCGGGAGGGGCTGGATTCCTCCGGACCGACGCGGCCGTTCTACAGACGCGCGATGTTGCCCGGCTGCATGCGGGGCGCGCGGCGGGACGGGGTGTTGTCCGAGAGCATGATCAGGCGGGTGGCCCGGTGGCGTTGGCCCTCGTAGGGGGTGAGGAGGGCCAGCATCTCCTCGTCGTCGGCGTTCCGGTTGCCGGCCAGTGCGTGGCCGACGATGCCGGGGAGGTGGAAGTCGCCGACCGTCACCGCGTCCGCCGCACCGTTCGCCCGTTGCAGGGTCTCGGCGGCTGTCCACGGGCCGATGCCCGGGATCGCCTGAAGGCGGGCCATGGCCTCGGTCAGCTCCATGGCTGCCGCCTCCTCCATGCGGCGGGCCACCCTGACCGTGCGCAGGATCGTCGCCGAGCGCTTGCTGTCCACACCCGCGCGGTGCCACTCCCAGGACGGGATCAGCGACCAGGTGCGGGCGTCCGGCATGACGTAGAGGCCGTACTCCTGCGGGCCGGGCGCCGGCTCTCCGTACGTGCGCACCAGCAGCCGCCAGGCGCGGTAGGCCTCGTCCGTGGTGACCTTCTGCTCCAGGACCGACGGGATCAACGACTCCAGCACCAGGCCCGTGCGCAGCAGCCGCAGCCCCGGGCGGCGGTGGTGGGTCACGGCGAGCAGGCGGTGGCGCGGGGTGAACGCCTCGGGTTCGTCCGACGCGCCCAGCAGCGTGGGCAGCTGGTCCAGCAGCCAGGCCGCGCCCGGCCCCCAGGCCGCGGCCTCGATCCGGCCCGCGCGGGCGACGACATGGAGCGTGCCGGGGCCCGCGGGGGTGCGGCTGGCCCGGCGGACCGAGCCGTCGGCGGACATCCGGAACGTGGGGTCGGCGGGGCCGCGGCGCAGCGGGCCGAGGACGAGCCTCAGGTCGAGCGGGCCCGGCGGGGTCCAGGCGCGCGTCAGCGGCGCCGGTACGGGCGTCGCCGCCGCCTGGTGCGGGACGGCCGCGCGCGGGGCGCTGCGGGGAGCGAATCGTCCTGCCACGGATGAGGTCCTCGGTAGTCGGGGCTGCCTGTCGAGCCTACGGCTGATTCAGGCCACTCGGGGAGTCCACACGGAGGTGGCCGGTCCGGTCATTCGTCCGAGGAGAACCGGACCGAGGCGGCGGGCAGGTGCGCCCCGCACCAGATACGGACGCCGTCGCGCAGTTCGTTGTCGGCGCCGACCTTGGCCCCGTCGCCGACGACCGCGCCCGCGAGCACCGTACGGCTGCCGATCCTGGCACCCGCTCCGACCAGGGAGTCCGTGATCACGGCGCCCGGTTCGACGATGGCTCCCGCGAGCACGGTGGAGCCGTCGATCCTGGCGCCCGCGCCGATGACGGCGTCCGCGCCGATGACCGTGCCGCCGGAGAGTTTGGCGTCGGGGGCGACGGAGGCGGTCGGCAGGACGAGGCGGTCGCCGCAGCGGCCGGGGACGGCCGGGGAGGGTGCGATGCCGAGGACGAGGTCGGCTGAGCCGCGTATGAACGCCTGCGGGGTGCCGAGATCCAGCCAGTACGTGGAGTCGACCATGCCCTGGAGGTGTGCGCCGTCGGCGAGCAGTCCGGGGAAGGTCTCACGTTCCACGGAGACCGGACGGCCCGCCGGGATCGTGTCGATGACCGACCGGCGGAAGATGTACGCCCCCGCGTTGACCTGGTCGGTGACGATCTCCTCGGGCGTCTGGGGCTTCTCCAGGAACGCGGTGACCCGGCCGGTGTCGTCCGTCGGCACGAGGCCGAAGGCGCGTGGGTCGTCGACCCGGGTGAGGTGGAGCGAGACGTCCGCTCCGGAGTCGGCGTGCGTGGTGACCAGGGCCCGGATGTCGAGCCCGGTGAGGATGTCGCCGTTGAAGATGAGGACCGGTTCGTCCGGGCCGGAGGTGAGCCGGCCGGCCACGTTGCGGATGGCGCCGCCGGTGCCGAGCGGTTCGCGTTCGGTGACGTACTCGATGTGGAGGCCGAGCGACGAACCGTCACCGAAGTACGGTTCGAAGACCTCCGCCAGGTACGACGTCGCGAGGACGATGTGCTCGACGCCGGCGGCCCGGGCACGCGCCAGCTGGTGCGTGAGGAAGGGGACGCCTGCCGCCGGAACCATGGGTTTCGGGGTGTGCACCGTGAGGGGGCGCAGTCGGGTTCCCTTGCCGCCGACCAGGAGAATCGCTTCTTTTGCCTCTGTCACAGCACTGTCTCTGCTTCCTGCTGGGGCCGGGCCGGGTGAGAAGCCGTTGTCCGATCTCCGCTGGATGGTGCGGGGCGTCCGGCACGGTCGGTCGCAAGGCGCCTGAGTGTCCTCGTGGCGGAGCCATTCGGTCACTTCGGCAGCGCCGCGAGCGGGCCGTGCCGGACGCCCCGCACCCAGCGGAGATCGGACAACAGCTTCTTCGGCTGGCCAGTGTATGCAGACCGGAGGAGGGGTCCTTCGGTCAGCAGCCCGCAGCAGGCCTCCGGCGCGGCCGGCGCCGGTTCACGGCTCCTTTCGCGTCAGCGGCCCTGCAATTTGGCCGAACTGGTCCGGGCCGTGCCGAGCTTCTTGTAGAGACGCGCTCCGGGGCATTCGGTTGCGAAACCGTCCCGGTGACCGGAGATGACGTTGAGTTTGACCTTCTTGCCCTTCTTGTACTTGTTGCTGCCGCCCGAGACCAGGGTCACCTTGCCCTTGGGGTTGGCGCCGAACAGCCCGAGCTTCCAGGCGGTGAGCTTGGAGACGGCGTTGACGGCTGCGGCCGGCGGGTTCGAGCTGGTGAAGGTCCCGAGCACGGCGATGCCCATGGTGTTGGTGTTGAAGCCGAGCGTGTGTGCTCCCATGACGGCCTTCGTCACGCCTCCCGCACGGCCCTCGTAGATGTTTCCGCACTTGTCGACGGCGAAGTTGTAGCCGATGTCGCGCCAGCCGCTGCTCTTGACGTGGTAGCGGTAGATGCCGCGCAGGACCGAGGGCGCCTGGGAGCACTTGTAGTTGTTGCCGGTGGCGCTGTGGTGGATGAAGGCGGCCTTGACGGTCTTGGTGTACGCGAAGCCGCTTTCGCGGAGCTTCTCGTCGGCGCCCCAGCCCTTGCGGGTGATGATGCGCGGCCGGGGCCCGATGTACGGCTTGGCGGCGGGCGCGAGGCCGGCGGCCTCCTCGGTCTCGGCCCTGTTCAGGGCGGGGAGCACGGCGGCGGCGCCGAGCGAGGTGGCGCGGTCGGTGCCCGCCACGCCGGTGGCGGGGCTTTCCGGGGGATCCGTGGCGGGGGTTTCCGCCGGGTCCGTGCCGGGGACCTGCTGCGGGTCCTTGCCGGGGTCGACGAGTTCGAGGCGCAGGCCGGCGGGCAGCGGCACGGGGGCCTCGGCGCTCTCGCCGGAGCCGGGGGCCTCGGGGCGTACCCGGACCTCGACGCCGTCGGAGTCTCCGACCCAGAGCGGGGCGGTGGAGCCGCGGGCGGCGCCCGAGTCGCGTTCGGCGGTGCCGGCGTCGGCGGAGTGCTCGGCGTTGTGCGTCTCCAGGTCCTGCCAGTCGGACCACCGGCCGGTGCCGGTGGCACGGGTGCGGACCTGGGCGGTGCCGTGGAGTTCGGTGTTGACGTCGTCCCAGACGACGCCGACCAGCGAGAACGGCTGGACGTCGCGCTCGGGCAGCCCTTGTTCGGCAGCTGCGGCGGCGGGTGCGCCGGTGGCCCGTACCGAGGGGGAGGCCAGCGGATCCATGGCCAGGGACTGCGTCGAACCGGACACTCCGGCCGGTTCGGACGCCTCGGCGGGAACGGATCCCGCGGTGGCCGGGTGGGCGGGGGTGTCGGGGGCGGCGCCCGCGGGCGCGGCGAGCGGCAGCACGAGAGCTGCCGCGCAGGTGACACCTATGGAGGATGCAATGAAGGCACGCATACATATGATCCTGGGCATAAGCGCACCACTCCGGCGACCGGGATTTCTCGGGGCAATTGACGACTCGTCTGCCGAACCGGTGCACCCGACAGCGGCCGCACCCGGCCCCTCCCGGCACCGCCGCGTACCCTTCTGCGAATGAACGCCAGCGACCGCACCCCTGCCGACCTGCTGCGTTCCGCGCTCGCCGCGGACCCGGCCCGCCCCATGGTCACTTTCTACGACGACGCCACCGGAGAGCGCGTCGAACTGTCGGTGGCCACCTTCGCCAATTGGGTGGCCAAGACGGCGAACCTGCTGCAGGGCGACCTCGCCGCCGAGCCCGGTGACCGGCTCGCGCTGCTGCTGCCCGCGCACTGGCAGTCCGCGGTCTGGCTGATGGCCTGCGCCTCGGTCGGCGTGGTCGCCGATGTGCAGGGGGACCCCGCCGCCGCGGACCTCGTCGTCTCCGGGCCGGACAGCCTGGACGCCGCGCGGGCCTGTCGCGGTGAGCGGATCGCGCTGGCGTTGCGCCCGATGGGCGGCAGGTTCCCGCAGGCGCCCGAGGGCTTCGCGGACTACGCCGTCGAGGTACCCGGCCAGGGCGACCGGTTCGCCCCGTTCGCGCCCGTCGACCCGGATGCGCCGGCGCTGACCGTGGGCGGCACCGGGTTCACCGGGGCGGAGCTGGTCGCGCGGGCACGCGAGGACGGTGCCGCGCTGGGCCTGGGCGCCGGTTCGCGGCTGCTCTCGGGGCGTACGTACGACACCTGGGACGGCCTCAGCGCCGGGCTCTTCGCACCGCTGGCCACCGGGGGTTCCGTGGTGCTTTGCCGGCATCTCGGACAGCTGGGCGAGGACGGGCTGGCCCAGCGCGTCGAGAGCGAGCGGGTCACCCGGACCGTCTGACGGCCGGGCGGGCGCGCCGGGCCCGTACCTCCCGCGTCCTGCGACCAGGCCATCCGCGCGCGGCCGTCCCGTTCGTGTGCGCCCGGCCGTCCCGCCTAGACGCCGCAGTACGACAAGCGGCCCGAGGGGTCACCCGTCCGGCCCAGCCTGGGCCGAGCCCTCCGGCCTGGGCGCCGACTCCGGTACATGATCTGCGGTACAGACCACTCAGGCACAACCAAGCGTGAGGTTCAGCCGTCTACTTCTGCGACCGGCGGCCCAGCGCGCTGCCGAATATGAAGGATGGACGCAGACGTGACCGAAAGCTCCGGCACGCCGGCCGACCCCGACGACTCGGCCACAGGCGGGAACCGGACGCCCGACGACTCCGCATCGGACGGGCCGTCCGGCGAGGGCCTCGGCGAGAAGCAGGTCCCGGGCAACGGCTCCGAGGGTGCCCCTGGCGGTGAGACGCGCAGCGGGTCGGGCAGCTGCCCGACGCACGGACCGTCACCCGAAGGCTCCGGAGGGGGTCCGGGCCTCGATATCGTCGTCAAGCGCAAACGCCACTGGCTGCGTTGGACCGCGCTCGGCGCCTCGTTCGTCGTGCTCGTCGCCGCGGGCGCCGGCTGGTGGCTGTACAAGAAACTGGACGGCAACATCAGGACGGACACCTCCGCGGCCGCCGAACTCAGGGCGTACGAGAAGGAACGTCCCGCCTCCGTCGTCCACAACGCGCAGAACATCCTGCTCATCGGCTCCGACAGCCGGGCCGGGGACAACAGCAAGTACGGTCGCGACGACGGCGGCAGCCAGCGATCGGACACCACGATCCTGCTGCACCTGGCCGCGAACCGGAAAAGCGCCACGGCGATGTCTCTCCCGCGCGACCTCATGGTGAACATCCCGGAGTGCCACAAGCCGGACAAAACCGTGAGCAAGCCGCAGTTCGCGCAGTTCAACTGGGCCTTCGAGTTCGGTGGAACCGCCTGCACCATCCGCACGGTCGAGAAGATGACCGGCATCCGCATCGACCACCACATGGTCGTCGACTTCAACGGCTTCAAGAACATGGTCGACGCGGTGGACGGGGTCGAGATCTGCCTCAAGGAGCCGATCGACGACAGCGCCGCACACCTCAAGCTCCCGGCGGGCCGCCAGAAGCTCAACGGCGAGCAGGCCCTCGGGTACGTACGGGCCCGCAAGTCGATCGGCAACGGCAGCGACACCGAACGGATGGACCGCCAGCAGCAGTTCCTGGGCGCACTGGTGAACAAGGTGCAGAGCAACGGGGTCCTGCTCAACCCCACCCGGCTCTACCCGGTGCTGGACGCGGCCACCAAGGCGCTGACCACCGACCCGGGGCTCGACAGCCTGAAGGACCTCTACGACCTGGTGCGCGGCATGCGCAACGTGCCGACCGACAAGGTGCAGTTCCTGACCGTCCCGCGGCAGCCGTACAGCGCCAACAGGAACCGGGATGAACTGGTGCAACCCGATGCGGACAAGCTCTTCAAGCAACTGCGTGACGACAAACCCGTCGCCGTCGTGCCCGCGGACCAGCTGAAGGATGACGACGGGAAGAACGCTGACGCCGCCGACGCCTCCGGCCCGACCCCCACTCCCACGTACTCGGGGAACAATGCGGCGACCGACCTGTGCAAGCAGTAAAGCAATGACCAAGCGGAGAACAACGTTCGACGTGCAATGGGAAGAATGCCCGGTTGTAAGGGCCGTGGAATATGTCACGCCCGTCGCTCGACAGCGAACGGGACGGATAGTGTGACGCGATCCGGTGCTACCGGCCACCTGGCCGCGCACTTCCGGAGCGTAAGACTGAGCGCCTTATCGGGGGAGGCGCCTCGCGTGGCACCGACGGAGGACTCAGGCGACCGTGGATGCACAAGGCCGTGGGCGGGCGGAAGAAATCGATCCCGCAGACCAATGGGTTCTCAACCCGGACACCGGCGACTACGAACTGCGACTGAACAATTCCGGAGGGGATTCAGGCAGGGCGTCAGGAGTTTCGGCTCCGCGGAGTTCCGGGCGCAGAGGCGCTGTCCGTGAGGGCGGCGGCGAACGTCGCGGTGCGGCGGGCGAGGACGCGCGCCGCAGCCGTGAGGTGCCGCGGCAGGGCGGCCGCCGGTCGGCTTCCGGCCCACGCGGCCAGGAGGCTCCCGCTGCCGCCGACAACGGCGCGGGCCGGCGCAAGCGCAAGGCCCCCAAGCCCCGCCGCAAGAAGGCACTGCTGTGGACGGGCGGCGTGATGGCCTTCCTCCTCGTCACCGCCTCGGCCGGCGGGTACTGGCTGTACCAGCACTTCAACGGCAACCTGAGCACCGTGGACATCGGCGACCGCGGCAACAAGGACGTCGTCACCGCCAACGCGCCGATGAACATATTGGTCATCGGTACGGACAAGCGCACCGGCAAGGGCAACGAGGGCTACGGCGACAAGGGCAGCACCGGGCACGCGGACACGAACATCCTGTTCCACGTGTCCAAGGACCGCACCAACGCCACGGCGATGAGCATCCCCCGGGACCTCATGACCAACATCCCGGACTGCGAGACCAAGCAGGCGGACGGCTCCGAGAAGACCATCCCTGGCACCCAGAACGTCCGGTTCAACACCAGCCTCGGCCAGGACGGCCGCGACCCGGGCTGCACGATGGACACCGTCAAGGAGCTCACCGGCCTGACGGTCGACCACTTCATGATGGTCGACTTCAACGCGGTGAAGGAACTGTCCACGGCGGTCGGCGGCGTCGACATCTGCCTGGCCCACGCGGTCAAGGACGAGAAGTCGCACCTCGACCTGCCCGCGGGCCCGAGCACCGTGCAGGGCGAGCAGGCGCTGGCGTTCGTACGGACCCGGCACGCCTACGCCAACGGGAGCGACCTCGACCGGATCAAGGGCCAGCAGCAGTTCATCGGCTCGATGATCCGGCAGATGAAGTCGGACGACACGCTGACCAGCCCGACGAAGCTGTTCAAGCTGGCGGACTCGGCGACCAGGGCGCTGACGGTCGACTCCGCGATCGGCTCGGTGCCGAAGCTGAGCTCGCTCGCCAAGGAACTCACCAAGATCGACACGAAGAACATCACGTTCGTCACGCTGCCGGTCATCGACAACCCGGCGGAACCGACGCCGATCACGGTGGTCGTGGACCCGGTCAAGGCGCCCCAGCTGCTCACGATGATGCAGCAGGACACGTCGCTGACCGAGGTGGCCGCGCAGAAGAAGGCCGCCAAGAGCAAGCAGGACGCGCTCCTCAAGGGAACCAAGGCGGCTGCGGCCGACGTCCGCGTCGATGTGTACAACGGCGGCGAGCTCGCCGGCGCGGCTCAGCAGACCGTCACCTGGCTGCAGAACGACAAGGGCGTCCTGAAGTCCACGAACAAGGCCAACGCCCCGGCGAAGGCCGCCAAGACGACGCTCGCGTACGCGCCGAACCAGGCCGACCAGGCCCGGGCGCTCGCCGAGATGATGGGGCTTCCCGCCTCGGCGATGAAGCCGGGCACCAAGGACGCCGAAGGTCTGCAGGCGATGGTGCTGACACTGGGGGCGGACTTCAAGGGCGCGGGCACCCCCATCACCGGCCCGGCGAAGATCGACATTCCGAAGGCCAGCGCCGACAAGGCAGAGTGCGCCAAGTGACACCCGGTCACTGCGCGATACCGCGAGTCTGAACAGCAGGGGGGTCCTGGTGGGACGGAGCAGCACGCCCGGGGAGGGGACGCGACCACGCGTCCGGCATGCCGGCCAACTCGGCTGGGACGACGGCATCTACGAGGACGGGGACGGGGACAGCGACAAGGATGCCGCGAAACCCGACGCCGGCGGGGGCGGGGACGGTGGCGGCCGTCGCGCCGCGAGCCGCGGCGGGCGCCGCGGCCGGCCCCGCCGCGCCCCCAAGAAGAAGAAGCACCGCGTCCTGCGCTGGATAGCCTTCTCCCTCGCGTTCCTCATACTCGGCACCGGCGCGGCCGGTTATCTCTGGTACGAGCACCTGAACAGCAACCTCCGCAAGGGCGAGCGGAGTGCGGGCAACGGCGCCGCGAAGAAGAAGGCGCCGAACGCCGCGGGCCAGACCCCGCTGAACATCCTGCTGATCGGTTCGGACAGTCGCAACAGCGCGGAGAACCTCAAGCTCGGCGGTTCGAAGGAGAGCGTCGGCAACACCCCGCTCGCCGACGTGCAGATGCTGCTCCATGTGTCGGCGGACCGGAAGAACGCCTCGGTCATCAGCATCCCGCGCGACACCCGCGTGGACATCCCGGCCTGCGAGAACCCCGACACACACAAGAAGTACGCCGCCACCAACGGCATCATCAACGAGTCGCTCCGCGGCGGCCCCGGCTGCACGCTGGACACCTGGGAGCAGCTCACCAAGGTCTACATCGACCACTGGATGATGGTCGACTTCGCCGGTGTGGTGGACATGGCGGACGCCGTGGGCGGCGCCTGGGTGTGTGTGAAGCAGGACGTCAACGACGTGTCCAAGCCCGGCGTGCCCGGTGGCTCCCACCTGAGGCTGACGAAGGGCAAGCACAAGATCAAGGGCGAGGACGCGCTGAAGTGGCTGCGCACCCGGCACGCCTTCGAGAGCGACTTCGGCCGGTCCAAGGCCCAGCACATGTATCTGAACTCGGTCCTGCGTGAGCTGAAGAGCCAGAACGCGTTCACGGACACCGGGCGCCTGATGAACCTCGCCGAGACCGCGACCAAGTCGCTCCAGGTCTCGGAGGAGATCGGCACGGTCAAGAAGCTCTTCGACCTCGGCATGCAGCTCAAGGACGTGCCGCTGGAGAAGATGAACATGCTGACGATGCCGCGGATCCCCGACCCGAAGAACCCCGAAGCGCACGTTCTGCCGAAGCCCGGCGCCGCCGACAAGCTCTGGGCGCTGCTGCGCGACGACCAGTCGCTCGACCCCGACGACCGTGCCAAGGCGGCGAAGAAGGTGGCGGCCGGCCCGAAGGCCGGTGCTCCCGCCTCGCTCGGTGTGACGGTCGTCAACGGCACCTCCGCCGACGGCCAGGCGGCCACCGAGGGCCGGGCCGGGGTCGTCCGGGACATGCTGAAGGCCAAGGGCTTCACCGAGGCGGACACCTCGACCGAGCTCGGGTCCGCGCCGACGACCGAGGTGACCTATCCGCACAGCGCCGGCGCCCAGGGCAAGGCGGACGCGCTGTCCGTCGCCAAGGCGCTGGGGATGCCGACCAGTGCCGTGACGGAGACACCGGACGGCGCGGGCCTGACGCTCACGGTCGGCTCGGACTGGCGGACCGGCTCCACGTTCCCGAAGACCGTGGAGGACGACAGCGACCCGCTGGAGGGCACCGAGTCGGTCAACGGGGCCAAGACGGACGACTGCATGGACGTGTACTGGCCGTACCGCCAGATGTAGCGGAGGCGGGACATGCGAGAGGGGGCGCCCGGTGAGAACCGGGCGCCCCCTCTCGTTGTCCGCGTGTGGTGGGGCGGCCGCTCAGGCCACCGGTGCGTCCGGCTCACGGACCGCCGGGCGGCGGCTGGCGATGACCCGCTTCGCCAGGGAGCGCGGGCTGG
Source organism: Streptomyces sp. NPDC002809 (assembly GCF_040295435.1). Lineage (NCBI taxonomy): Bacteria > Bacillati > Actinomycetota > Actinomycetes > Kitasatosporales > Streptomycetaceae > Streptomyces > Streptomyces sp. NPDC002809. The sequence goes on along the minus strand of NZ_JBEOVJ010000090.1, from coordinate 9,326 downwards.
TCAGGAAGCCGTAGCCCCACGACATGTGCATGGTCGCCAGCGCGACCGGGATCTGCGCCCGCGCCTTCAGCGGCAGGCCCTTGCCCGCCGGGAGCGAGCCCGCGACGATGGCCGCGACGTAACCGGCCGGGACGACCAGCGCCCACGGAGTGACGGCGGCGCCCACCACGAGACCGGCCGCGATCGCGACGACGGCGGCCGGCGGGGCGAGGTAGCGCAGGTTGATCGAGCCGGGGTGGTAACGGGCGACGACGTGGCGCCAGCGGCCGTAGTCCTTGTACTGCTTGGCGAGGGCCCGGACGGAGGGGCGCGGGCGGTACTGCACGCGCAGCTCGGGCGAGAACCAGATCAGGCCGCCGGCCTCGCGGATGCGGAAGTTCAGCTCCCAGTCCTGGGCACGGATGAACTCGATGTTGTAGCCGTCCGCCTGCTCCAGGGCCTCCCGGCGGAAGACGCCCAGGAACACGGTCTCGGCCGGTCCCGCCTCGCCACCCGTGTGGAAGGCGGCGTTGCCGACGCCGATCTTCGACGTCATGGCCGCGGCGACGGCGTCCTCCCAGGCGTTCTCGCCCTCCGCGTGCATGATGCCGCCGACGTTCTGCGCGCCCGTCTCCTCCAGGAGCCGGACGGCGGTCGCGATGTAGTTCGGCGACAGCATCCCGTGGCCGTCCACGCGTACGACGACGGGGTGGCGGGAGGCCTTGATCGCGGCGTTGAGCGCGGCGGGGGTGCGGCCGGTGGGGTTCGGCACGGTCTGGACCCGGGAGTCCTCCGCGACCAGTTCGGCGGCGATCTCGTCCGTACGGTCCGTGGACGGGCCGAGCGCGATCACCACCTCCATCTCACCGGCGTACTCCTGCTCCAGGATGTGCCGGACGGAGTTCCGGAGGTGCCGCTCCTCATTGAGTACCGGCATGATCACGGAGACGGCGGGGTGCTGCGCGGCAGACATGTGGTCCTCGGGGGGTCCTTGGGGGCGCCGGGGGTCTCGCACCCCACCAGGCGGCGGTATTCGGCCGCCACGTTACCGCGAATGGGGGACAGCGGCGCGCGCCGCCCGTCCGCTGCCCGGGATGCAGATCGTATGGGCCTACTGTGCGCATGGTCCCCCTTGCACCGCGGAGGTGTCACCCCGTGCCCACGCCGCACCGCTCCCCCCGTCCGCCTAGGCCTCGTGCCGTTCCCCCACAGCGCAGGCGGCCCGGGAAACGGGACGAGAGACCACGCTGGGGCATGCGGGTGGCGACGACGCTCTCCGTGCTGGTCCTGGGCGCGGGCGGCATCGGTCACGCCGTGGTGACCAACCTGGAGTCCGGGATCGACCGGATCGACCCGTTCAAGGACATGAAGAACCGTCCCGCGGGCGGTAACGGCATGAACCTGCTCCTGGTGGGCACCGACGGCCGCGACAAGATCACCGCCGAGGAGAAGAAGAAGTACCGGCTGGGTGGTGCGCCGTGCCACTGCACCGACACGATCATGCTGGTGCACCTGTCCGCCGACAAGGAACGCGCCAGCGTCGTCAGCCTGCCGCGCGACAGCTACGCCGAGATCCCCGAGCACCGGGACGCGACGACGGGCAAGGAGCACGCGGCCCATCCGGTGAAGCTGAACGCCGCGTACGCCGAGGGCGGGCCGAACCTGACGGTCCGGACCGTCGAGCACATGACGGGCGTCAAGGTCGACCACTATCTGGAGGTCGACTTCACCAGCTTCATGACGACGGTCGACACCCTGGGCGGGGTGAAGATCTGCACCGCCCGGCCGATGAAGGACTCCTACACCGGTCTCGATCTCGCGGCCGGCACCCATGAGCTGGACGGCGGCCAGGCGCTCCAGTACGTACGGTCCCGGCACATCGACGGCGCCGCCGACCTGGGCCGGATGCAGCGCCAGCAGAAGTTCATGGCCTCGCTGATCAAGCAGGCGACGAGCAGCGGGGTGCTGTTGAATCCGGTGAAGTTCCGTGAGGTCGCCTCGACGATGCTGAAGTCGGTACGGGCCGACAAGGGCTTCGGTACGGAGCAGATGCTGGATCTCGGCCAGGCGATGCGGGGCTTCTCCGCCGCCTCGTCCGAATTCGCCTCGGTGCCGATGAGTGACGTCGCCTACCAGGTCAAGGGCATCGGCTCGACGGTCAAGTGGGATCCCAAGAAGTCGAAGCAGCTGTTCCAGGCGCTGCGGGACGACAAGCCGCTGACCGTGGCACGGCCCAAGCAGGAACAGGCGAAGACGGTCGACGTCGCCCCGCAGCAGATCCGGGTCCAGGTCTACAACGGGACCCCGAAGGACGGCCTCGGTTCCACGGTCGACGCCGCACTGCACGGCACGGGTTTCGACACCACCCGCGCCCCGCTCAACGCGGAGAAGCGCGACATCGAGCAGACCCTGGTCATGTACGACCCGCGGTGGGACCGGTCCGCGAAGACACTGGCGGCAGCGCTGCCGGGGGCCGAGCTGAAGGCCGTGAAGGGGCAGGGCGGCACGATGAAGGTGACGGCGGGGGCGGACTACCGGAAGGTCGAGCGGGTCCGGGCCGAGGAGCCGGATCCGGGCAGGTTCGGCGCGGTGAAGGGCGACGAGGTGGTCTGCCCGTAGGAGCCCGGCCCGGGGGCCTTCTCGGGGGCCGGGTCCCGGTCTGCGGGCCTCAGACCGTGGCCGCAGGGCCGTGGCCCTCGGCTCTCAGTCCGCCGCTCTCAGCCCCCAGCCCCCAGCCCTCAGCCCTCAGCTCAGTCCTCGATGCCGTCGGCCGCGCGCTTCTCGCGCAGTTCCTTGATCGCACGGCGCCGGGCCAGTCGGTGGGTGCGACGGATCTGTGCCTCCTGGTAACGCCGGTTGTCGCGCTCCGTCTCCGGGATCACGGGCGGTACCCGGCGCGGCCTGCCGTCCGCGTCGACCGCGGCGAACACCAGGTACGCGCTGCCGACCTGCGAGGCGGGGGTCGACTCGTTCCACCGCTCGGCCATGACCCGGACCCCGACCTCCATGGAGGAGCGGCCGGTCCAGTTCACCTGGGCGCGGACGTGAACAAGGTCACCGACGCGGACCGGCTCCAGGAAGACCATTTCGTCCATCGAGGCCGTCACAGCGGGGCCGCCGGAGTGCCGGCCGGCCACCGCGCCCGCCGCGTCGTCGACCAGCTTCATGATCACGCCGCCGTGCACCGTACCCAGCAGGTTCGTGTCGCTGCCGGTCATGATGTGGCTGAGGGTGGTCCGGGAGGCTGCGGTGGGCTTGCCAGGAATGTCGCTTTCCGGGCGCGGGGCCTGATCTGTCATGCCGTCCACCTTATGCGGGGGCCCGGAGCGCGTCGCAATGCATCAGATTCGCAACAGCCCTGGTCCGATTTCCCTCACACCCTGTAATAGCAGTGGCTCCGACCTGCACACTGGATGGCATGAACGATTGGCCCGAGGGTTGGACCGACGACAACCGCAGCGGAAACCGCTACGGGCAGGGCAGCGCGAGCGACCGGCCCGAGAGCGCCCGCTCGATGCCGCACGTCCAGCGCCGCCCCGCCCCGCCCCAGCAGCGCCCCGCGCCGCCGAGGCAGCGGCCGGTGCCGCAGCAGCCCGGCGGCTACGGCGACTCCCCTGAGTACGACAGCGGCTACAACACGGGCCACGTCTACGGCGGCGGCCAGGGCGGCCGCGGCGGTGGCGGTCACGGCGGCGGCCCCGGCGACGGCGGATACGTCCAGGGCCGGCCGGGGGCAGCGCCCGACTGGCGCCGCCGGATCAAGATCGGCGCGCTGACCCTCGTGGTCGTGGTGCTCGCCGTCTCCATCGGCACGTATTTCTGGGCGGACTCCAAGCTGAAGCGCGAGGTCGACCTCTCCAAGGTCATCGAGCGGCCGAAGTCGGGCGACGGCACGAACTACCTGATCGTCGGGTCCGACAGCCGCGAAGGCATGACGGCCGAGGACAAGAAGAATCTGCACACCGGTTCCGCCGCGGGCAAGCGGACCGACTCGATGATGATCCTGCACGACGGCTCCAGCGGCCCGACGCTGGTCTCCCTGCCCCGTGACTCGAACGTCGAGATCCCGTCCTTCGTCGGCTCCGACTCCGGCAAGAAGTACGAGGGCACGGGCCGCACGACCAAGCTGAACGCCGCGTACGCCGAGGACGGTCCCGAACTCCTCGTCCGTACGGTCGAGTTCAACACCGGGCTGCACATCGACCACTACGTCGAGATCGGCTTCGGCGGCTTCGCCAAGATCGTGGACGCGATCGGCGGTGTGGAGCTGGACATCCCGAAGGCGTTCAAGGACAAGTACTCCGGCGCCGACTTCCAGGCCGGCAAGCAGACCCTCGACGGCCAGCAGGCCCTCGCCTTCGTCCGGACCCGGCACGCCTTCACGTCCGACCTGGACCGTACGAAGAACCAGCAGAAGTTCCTCGCGGCGCTGGCGAGTCAGACGGCGACACCGTCGACGATCATCAACCCGTTCAAGCTGTACCCGACGATGGGCGCCGGTCTCGACACCCTCGTCGTCGACAAGGACATGTCCCTCTGGGACCTGGGCCAGATGTTCTTCGCGATGAAGGGCGTCACGGGCGGTGACGGAGCGTCGCTGAACATTCCGATCTCCGGCTCCAGCGGCGGCAACCTCCTCTGGGACAAGGCCAAGGTCAAGCAGCTGGTCGAGCAGCTCAACAACGACGAGAAGGTCACGGTCACCGGTAGCTGACCGGGTACATCGCACGGCACAACAGGGCCCGGACGCTTCGAACGTCCGGGCCCTGCGCTGTGTGGGGTGTTGTTGTGCCGTGGGGGGGGTGCGCCTACACCCTCCCGTGAGCCAGCACCGCCACGTGCGGCAGCGCCAACAGCCCGTCCTCCGCGGCGAACTCCTTGCACATCACGTCGTACTCCCGCTTCGCGGCGGCCACTCCCTCCGGCCCCCGGCCGTTGAGCAACTGCCCGGTCGCGGCGACCCCGGACGCGGGCCCGGCCCACCAGTCGTCCGCTTCGGCCCGGTGGTCCCAGGACAGCGATTCGCTCCGTACGTCCCCGAGCCCGGCCGCCGTCAGGAGGGCGCCCAGCCCGTCCGGGGTGCGCGGGAAGTTGTGTTCCTCGTCGACCGTGGCCAGCCAGTCGGGCCGGGTCAGTCCGGCGGCCTCGGCGGCGCGGCCGATCAGCGCCTGCCCCGGGGCGTTCGGCACCTGCCAGATCGTGACGGCGATCCGGCCGCCGGGGCGGGTGATCCTGCGCAGTTCCACGAGGGAGTCCAGCGGCCGGCCGACGTGGTTGAGCACGAAGTTCGCCACGACGGCGTCGAACTCGCCGTCGGGGTAGGGCAGCTGGGGCAGCGAGCCGGTGCGTACCTCGACTCCGGGCGCCGCCCGCCGCGTGGCCGCGACCATGCCCGGTTCGGCGTCCACGGCCCGTACGACCGCGCCCCGTCCGACGGCCGCCACCGTCACGCTGCCGCTGCCGCATCCCACGTCGAGCAGCCGCGTCCCGGCGCCGGTGGATGCGGCGTCCAGCAGGACGGGGACCGTATGGGCGCAGAGGTGGGCGAAGGTGCGGGCGTAGCTCTCGGCCCGCCCGTCCCAGATCCGCCGCTCACTCACGTCGAACGCGGTCATGCGCCACCTCCGGTCGGACTCTGCGGTTCCGCTTCGTTCAGGTCCTCGTGGAGCGCGCCCAGGGTCCGCCCCGTGGGCTCGCCCTCCGGTGACAGCTCGGCCAGACGCCAGCCGGGCAGTTGTGCCTCCGTCCCTGGCGGAACATCGCCGCGCGCCGGGTCGTCGATCCCCTGGAGCAGACCGAACGCCGTCTCCCTCGCGATCTCGCGGGCTATCTCCCCCAGTTCCGCGGGGGTCAGCCCGAGCCGCACCGCCCGCTCGACGGCCCCGCCCGCCAGACCTTCCCTCCGGTAGGCCTCGACCCAGTGCGGGGCCGCCGAGCTCCACGCGTCTATGTCCTGCCAGGCCATGCGCAGGAACCTGAACCGGGCCAGCTGAGGAATGCCCTCCTCGGCCTCCGAGTCGGCCCAGCCCGCGGCGTCGTCGGCCCCCAGCGCCTCGAACAGGCCGGTGAGCTTGTCGATGTCCTTCATGGAAAGGGAAGTTACGCCACCGGGCTCCCCTTGACGCCGGGACCGGCCGCGCCGGCACGGTCTTGGCCGGGGCGATGCCTGCCTCCCCGTCCGGACGGCGTTCACGCCGTCCGCCGCCTCGTTCAGCCGAACATCGAGACGGCGATCAGCCCGACAACGACAGCGGCACACACCAGGACGGCCGTTCCTCGCCTGCGCCTGCCCTTCCGGGGTCCCGGCCGCTGCCGGGCCGTCGCCGGTGGGGGCGCCGCCGTCTCCGCCGCCCTCGCACCGGCCGTTTCGGCCAGCAGACCGCGGCAGCAGGCCGCGAGACGGGCGATGTCACCGTCGAGGGGGACGGTGGTCTCGGCGCGGGCCGGGGCGGTGGTTCCTCCCTCCAGGATTCGGCCGGCACGAATGCGCACCCGGCCGGACCCGTGGGAGGCGAGGCTGATCCACCGGCCCGCGTCCTCGCCCCGGATCACCACGGTGCCGCCGCGTTCGCGGTAGACGGTGTACCGCCGCCAGAGCAGCTTCGCCAGCGGTTCGGGGAGGTCGGACACCGTCGCCGCCTGCCGCCTGTCGTCGCTCAACGGCATGAGGCCGCCCGTCGGCCCATGGCGCGGGGACGGGTGCGGGTGTGCCGCGCCTGCCTTCCGCGGGCCTCCACGGCCACGGCAGTGTGTCTGTGGTTCGACCGGGGTCTGTGCCCCGGTATGTGCGTGGTCAACTCGCCGGTCCTTTCGGTCCACGCCGGTCGGCGTGATCACCGCTGGATTGTAGGCGCGAAGCAACCATGCACACCTGCCCGGGAATTGACCGGACAGGAGCCCTCCGTCCCGGCCACCCGCAGCTTCGGACGAACCCCACCACACCACTCCGGACCGGACCGGACGAAGGCCCGTCCCGGCCCTACGGCCGCCGGCCCGTCGCCTGCGCCCAGGCCTCCGCCACCGTGACCACCAGGTCCACGTCCGGGTCCTTGACGTCCGCGTACACCCCCGTGTCCGGGACCGACGCGGCGAGCGTCCGCTGAACGACGCGTAGGCGGGCACGGCCTCCGGGTGGCTCCGGAACCAGTCGCGGAAGCCGATGTACTCGACGCGCAGAGCCAGGGGGCCCGTCTCCGCCCGCAGCCGATCGGCCAGTGCCCGGCCGCGGCGCTCCCACGCGGGGTCGGCGGGGAGGACTACGGGGCGGTCGGAGCTGGTGTCACGGATCATCAGGCCGATTCCAGGAGCCGCCGGAGCACCACGGGACGGCGCGGTGGGGCGGAACTCATCGGCCGTGCGGGACCGGCGGTTCAGCTCTCCGACACGTACGCCGCGAAGTCCGCCCACGCTCGGGGCCCGAAGGCGAGCCTGGGACCGTGCGCGTTCTTGGAGTCGCGGACGCGGACCGTGCGGGGGGCGGTGGCGACCTCGACGCACTCGCTGCCGTTGCTGCTGTCGCTGTAGCTGCTCTTGACCCACTTCAATGCGGAAGCATCTCCGGCAGACGGATTGCGGATCATGTCTCTCCCAGCACTTGCTCGATGAAGGCCATCGACTCCCGCGGGCTGAGAGCCTGGGCCCGGATCATGCCATACCGCAACTCAAGAATTCGGAGCTGCTTCGGGTCGGAGACGGGCCGACCGCCGAAGGCCCCCTCGGAGCGCCCCACCGCCGTGCCGTCTCTGAACTTCAGCACCTGGATTTCCCCGTCGATTCCAGCATGCTCCTCGCGGTCCATCGGCATCACCTGAACCGTGACGTTGCGCGACTCACCAACCTCCAGGAGGTGTTCGAGTTGGCGACGCAGAACCATCTTGCCTCCAAGCGGCCGCCGGAGCGTCACTTCTTCCTGGACGAACCCGAGCGTCGGGCCGGGCGATCTGTCGAAGATTGTCTGCCGGGCCATCCGTGCGGCGACACCTCGCTCGACTTCATCCTGGGGGTAGGCGGGCTGTCGCATCGCAAACAGCGCCTGCGCGTACTCAGCCGTCTGCAACAGACCGTGAAAGCTGCTGTTGCCGTAGGCCAGCAACTCCACGGCCTGGGCCTCCAGTTTCGCAAGCTCCCGTACCTTCTTCGGGTACCGGACCTCCGCCACGTCCCGCTTCATCGCGGCGACTTTCCCGCCCGCGCCGACCGCCTCGTCCACCCTGTCGAGGAACTCCGGCCGGGGGATCCGCCGCCCGCCCTCCACCTTGAAGACCAGGTCCTCCACCTTGAAGACTAGGTCCTCCACCTTGAAGACCAGGTCCTCCCCGTACCCGATCACGACCGCGAGCTCGCCTGCGCGCATCCCGGCCGCCTCCCGCCAGGCCTTGATCTGGCGGCCCACGGCGGCGACCACCGCAGCCCCCGACTCGTCATCGGGATCGATCGCCCAGCCGGGCTCGTCCACCCCGCCGTCACCCTGCTCCGTACCGTCGCCAACCACGCTCATGCGTGCCCCACTTCCGACGTGCGTGCCGTTCTTCCCTCAACTGCTTCCGATCCCCACACGTCACTCCGGACAGCCAGGACAGCGCTGGACAAGCCCGGGACAATCACCGTACCCAAGGGCTCGATCGCTGGGCACGGTACGCAGACGCGGCCACGCCGAGGTTGCGTGAACCCAGAAGGGACTCTCTGCCCTTCGCGTCGGTCCCGACACGCATACGGAGGGCGGAGGGGACCTGCTCGTCGCCGAGACCGGGTCGTGGATGCCCACGACGTCCTCGACCACGACCCGGTGATCCACGACGCGGCTGCCCACGACGTCCAAAGGCTTTGAAGAACCTGGGGAAACAACCCGACCGAGCCCCGCCCCACCCCGTCCTGACCTGCGTCACCCGCACGGGTGACGAATGACAAGTGGGCTGGATTCGGGACGGGTTGGCCGGCATATGCTCGCCGCGACAACCCCAGAACACGAGACGGCCCCGGTCGGGACTGAGAATCCCGACCGAGGCCTGACCACGAGGAAGAAGACCCTTCCCGATGGATACCCCGCAGGTTATCGGGCCCCCGTGCACCCAGCCCGGCTCCCCCGGCACCCGGCCCGACGTCACGCCGACATCCGGCGTCCTCCGCGTCAACGCCCGCCACACGACCGGCTTCACGGTGATCGGCAACCGCCTCGCCCAACACCACGAGCTCTCCCTCGTCGCGATCGGCCTCGCCGTCCACATCCAGTCACTGCCCGCCGGAGCGAAGGTCGGCGTCAAGGTCCTGACCGGACGCTTCCCGGAGAGCGAGGCCCGCATCGCCGCCGTCACACCCCTCCAGAACTGCGACAGCTGCGACAGCGCCTT
>NZ_JBEOVJ010000089.1:0-32962 GCF_040295435.1 Streptomyces sp. NPDC002809 | reverse complement strand
GTGGTGAGGGTTTTTCAGCGGTGTGCTCTACCTATAAAACCCACCCCCCCGTCCGGGGCGCGCCCGCGGGGGGGGGGGGGGGGGCCCGGGGGCGCCCCCCCCCGGCCGCCCCGGTCCCCGCTTTCCCTTCCGAGGGTTCCGCCCGGCTCCACGACAGTTCGCGAAGGAGCAAGCCATGCGCTCGACACCACCCGTCAGCCGGCGCAGTGCCCTGATCGCCGGAACGGCGGCCCTGGCGGGCTGGGGCTGACGGCCGGTCCGGAAGCGGCCGCCCGGACGCCCGAGAGCTCACGTTCCCGGACCACCGCACTGTCTCCCCAGCAGCGCGCCGGGCAGTGCGTCATCCACTCCTACCCAGGCCTCACACCCCCCGCCTCCCTGATGAACGCCATCGAGGAGGGCCGCACGGCCGGGGTGATCTTCTTCGGGGAGAACATCGAGAACCTGAGCCAGGTCGAGAGCGTCATCCGGTCGATGAACGCGGCGCACGCCTCGGCCCCGGTGACAGCCCCGCTGCTCCTGATGACCGACCAGGAAGGCGGCATGATCCGCCGTCTGCCCGGTGAGCCCGTCATGTCCGCCAAGGACGTCGGCGCCTCCGCCGACCCGCATCAGTGGGCCGACTTCACCGGCAGCGGTGCGGGGATGAACCTCGCCGGCATCGGCATGAACGTCAACCTCGCGCCCGTCCTCGACGTCTACCGCCAGAACGGCGACTTCACCGACCAGTACGAGCGCTCCTACAGCAAGTCCGCCGCCGCCGTGGCCAGTTGCGGTTCGGCCTTCATCACCGCTCAGCAGGACGTCGGTGTCGCCGCCACCGCCAAGCACTTCCCCGGCCTCGGCCCCGCGTCCGCGAGCCAGAACACCGACATCCGTCCCGTCACCATCACCACGTCCGCGGCCACCCTCCGCAGCGTGGACGAGGCACCGTACCGGGACGCCATCGCTGCCGGCACCAAGCTCGTCATGCTGTCCTGGGCCGTCTACGCCGCCCTGGATCCCAGCCGCCCCGCAGGTCTGTCCCCGGCCGTCGTCGGTGAACTGCGCGACCGGCTCGGCTTCACCGGCGTCACGATCACCGACGCCCTGGAGGCCGGTGCGCTGCAGTCCTTCGGAGGTACGTCGCAGCGCGCCGTCACGGCCGCCGCTGCGGGCATGGACCTGTTGCTCTGCTCGTCGCGCAGCGTCGCCCAGGGAGACGAGGCGGTGACCGCACTGAGTGACGCGCTGGCGTCCGGCCTGCTCGACGGCAAGGCTTTCGACGCCGCCGCCGCGCGCGTCGAGGCTCTCCGCGCCGGGCTGTGACGCGCGGGCGCTCCCCGCTGTCGAGAGGCGGACCCCCGGCGAGCGGGTGCGGTGCGGGTTCGGGTCCTGGCGCCGCGCTCCTCGTCCTCCGGTGCTCCTCGCCACGTCGGGCAGCCAGGCGTCCGCATCAACGACCGCACGGTTCGCGAGGCGTACGGCAACGAGATCCCGACCCGCCGCATCCGTCTCGCGGTGACGCGCTGCCCGGCCCGAAGGCGCCACGGCTCAGGCAGCGTGTGCCGCGGTGAACCGTTCGACGGAGTCCCAGAGCTCGCCTTCGCGCCGGGGGTCGTAGGACTCCTCCGACGACCGTGCCGCGCGGGCGCGGTCGACGTAGGACCCGGTCGGTGCCTCGGTCACGCCGAGGACGATGTCGGCGAGGTAGCGCCCTGCGGCGTTGCGGCCGGTCGCGAACGGGGTGAGGGTCATGACGGGCAGGATGCGGCGCATCGCGAACCGGGAGACGGGACCCGCGTTCCGGGCGAGGCCGGTGCCGGGGACGAACCCCGGGTTGTAGGCGACGGCATCGATCCCGGCCGGCAGCCGGCGCGCGTACTCGTGCACGAGATAGACCGTGGCCAGCTTGCTCGTGGAGTACGCGGTACGTCCTCCGGCCGCGGTGGCCGGCTTCGGGAAGGCGCCCGGACGGGCGAGGACGTCCGGGGACTTCCACGCGGGCCCGGGGACCATGCCCAGGTTGTGCTTGAAGTCCCCGAAGTGGGTGTCGCTGGCGGTGATCACGATCCGGGCGGGAGTCACGAACCGGTCCTGGAGCAGGCGGACGAACAGGTGGTTGGCGAGCACGTTGATCGCGAAGGTCGACTCGAACCCGTCGGGCCCCTCGGTCAGCGCGTTCGTGTACTGCATGCCCGCGTTGCCCACGAAGCCGCGCAGCGGCGGCAGATCACCGCGCTCCAGCCGCTCGCGGATCTCGGCGGCAGCCGAGCGAACGCTGTCCAGCGAGCCGAGGTCCGCCGCGACGGACGAGACCGCACGCCCTCCCGCGCTCAGCTCCGCGGCCAGTCCCGCACCGGAGGATCCGCGGGTGACGACGAGGAGGTGCACGTCGGGCGACCGGCGCAGGATCTCCTCCGCGGCGATGCGTCCGATGCCGCGGCTCGCGCCCGTCATCACGATGGTGTGCTGCATGGGAGGCCCCTTTTGCTGGTCAGCCGGTGTGTCCGGCCGGGCACACCACCACGTTCGCGGCTCGCGCCGACGCCGACCAGTGCCGTCCCCGTGCCCAGGACCGGCAGTACCCAGGACCGGCAGTACCCAGGCTCGCAGGGCGCCGAGCGGCGAGACTGGACCCATGGCTGTCTCCCGCACCACCTTCGGCGCACTCCTGCACGCCTGGCGCGACCGGCTCTCCCCGGCCGACGCCGGCCTCACCGCGACGGCCGGCCGTCGCGCCCCGGGGCTGCGCCGCGAGGAGCTCGCGCAACTGGCCGGGCTCTCGGTCGACTACGTCCTGCGCCTGGAGCAGTCACGCGCGAAGAATCCCTCGGCCCAGGTCGTCGGCGCCCTCTCCCGGGCCCTCCAGCTCTCCCGGGCCGAGCGCGATCAGCTGTACCGCAGCGCGGGGCTCCTGCCGCCGCAGGACGGCACGGTCACCACCCATGTGCCCGCCGGCATCCAGCGGCTGGCCGCGCGCCTGGGCGACGTCCCGATCGGCGTCTTCGCCGCCGACTGGACCCTGGTGTGGTGGAACACCATGTGGAGCGCCCTGCAGGGCGACCCGTCCGCACTCCCACCGGCCGAACGGAACCTCGCGCGCGCCCTGTTCGGTACCGGTGCCGCTCGCGCCTCGCTCCATCCCATCCGGTCCGAGCGCGGGCAGGAGGCCGTCGAGACCTCGATCGTCGCCGACCTCAAGGACGCCGTATCCCGATACCCGGCGGACGCCCGGCTCGACCGTCTCGTGCACGACCTCCGCGAGGAATCCGAAGCCTTCGCCCGTCACTGGACGACGCAGACGGCCGCCGCCCAGCACGCAACCGACCGCAAGACGATCCGGCATCCGGAGACCGGCGACATCCTGCTCGACTGCGACGTCCTGATCGTGCCGGGCGCGGACCTGCGCATGGTCACCTACACGGCAGCGTCCGGAAGCAGCGACGAGGGCAAGCTCGACCTGTTGCGCGTCACGGGCGGGCGGACGGCCGCCGCGCCCCTGACACGAGGGATACGGGGCCTGCGGCCGGCCGTCGCGTCGAGGAATGCGGACCAGGTGCACGGGGGACGGTGAGGACGGGCCGTCGGCGTACTGCTCGGCGTGAGCGAACTCGCCACCGACGCACTCGCCCATGGGGCCCGCCGTGGCGCGGGGCCCGTGTCCCTCTCTGCCGGGAGCGCGGCGGAGGCGGCAGGCTCCGTATCGAGCTGCACGGCAGCGGCGACGGCGAGGCCCCGGCAGTCCGGCTCTCCGAGCCCTGTCCCGACGCCGAAGGCGGGCGCGGGCCGCTGCTGGTTGCGACGCATCGCCGATGCGTGGGAGTGGGGGAGCGGAGCCCCGGCACGGTTGTCCGGTGCGAGTTTGCCGCTTCGGCAAGGATCTTTGCCGGATTCGAGCCCGGGGCGCACCATCTTCCGTAGATGGAGGTGTTTCGCATGAGCGACATGACGCAGACGTACGACGTGGTGGTGATCGGCGGTGGGGCCGCCGGCCTGAGCGGGGCGCTGGCCCTGGCACGGGCCCGGCGTTCCGTGCTGGTGATCGACGCGGGCAGCCCGCGCAACGCACCCGCGTCCCACGTGCACAACTACCTCGGCCGGGAGGGCACACCGCCCTCGGAGCTGACGGCCGTCGGCCGCAAGGAGGCTGCCCAGTACGGAGCCGAGATCGTCGAGGGCGAGGTCACCTCTGCCGAGAAGCTGCCGGGCGGGGCCGGATTCCGGGTCGTACGGGAGGACGGGACCGCTGTCACGGCGCGCCGCCTCCTCGTCACCACCGGGCTCGTCGACGAGCTGCCGCCCGTCCCCGGCCTGGCCGAGCGCTGGGGGCAGGACGTGCTGCACTGCCCGTACTGCCACGGCTGGGAGGTCCGGGACGCGGCGATCGGCATCGTGGCACTGACACCGATGGCCGTTCACCAGGCGCTGCTCTGGCGACAGTGGAGCGCCGACATCACGCTCTTCCTCCACAACGGGACCGAGCCGGGCGACGAGGAGTACGAGCAGCTGGCGGCGCGGGGCATCGCCGTGGTGGACGGGGAGGTGGCCGGGCTCGAGGTCAGCGGTGACCGTCTCACCGGGGTGCGGCTGGCCGGTGGCCGGATCGTTCCGCGCGAGGCCGTCGTGGTCCAGCCGCGGTTCACGGCGCGCTCCGGGGTGCTCGACGGCCTCGGTCTGCACGCCACGCCGCTGGAGATGGGCGGCCACACCCTCGGTACGTACATCGCGGCGGACCCGACCGGGGCGACGGAGGTGCCCGGGGTGTGGGTGGCCGGTAACGTCGCCAGTCTGATGGAGCAGGTCATCGGTTCCGCAGCGGCGGGGCTGAAGGCCGGCTCGGCCATCAACGCCGACCTCGTCACCGAGGACACCCGTCGCGCGGTCGAGGCCCGCCGCGCACCCTTCTCGGCCGAGGCCGAGCGCCAGGTCTGCGAGAAGGCCATCGGAAACCGCCGTCACGGACTGCAGGAGACACGATGACAACCGACAGCACCGCTTCCGACGCGGCCGAGGTGTCCGACGCCGAACTCTGGGACGAGCGCTACCGGGAGAGCCACCGCATCTGGAGCGGCAACCCCAACACCGCGCTCGTCCGTGAGGTGGAGGGCCTGAAGCCGGGGCGCGCCCTGGACCTCGGGTGCGGTGAGGGGGCGGACGCCGTGTGGCTCGCCCGCCTGGGCTGGCAGGTCACCGCCACCGACATCTCACGCGTCGCCCTGGACCGGGCCGCCGAACACGGGGCCGAGGCGGGGGTCGCCGAACGGATCGACTGGCAGTTCCACGACCTCGGGGTCTCCTTCCCCGAGGGGGAGTACGACCTGGTCTCCGCGCAGTTCCTGCACTCGATGGGCGATCTGCCGCGCGAGCAGATCCTGCGCCGGGCCGCGGCGGCGGTCGCCCCCGGCGGCGTGCTCCTGATCGTCGGCCACGCAGGCTTCCCGGCCTGGGAGCACGACCACGCGGACATGCAGCTCCCCACCACGGACGAGGTGCTCGCCTCCCTCGAACTCCCCGAGGGACAGTGGGACGTGCTGGTCAGCGCGGAGCACGAGCGCGTGCAGAACGACCCGGACGGGAACCCCACCACCCGTACCGACAACGCGCTGAAGATCCGCCGGCGCTGACGGCGGGCGCCCCACCCTGATGGTTCGTGTCCGGCCCGCTCCGACCGTGGTGCGGGCCGGCCCGACCGCGCCATGCCGACGGCTTCGGCTCGGGTGTCCTGCACGGGCTGGGTGTGGGCAGGGCGAGGCTGTGACACGAGGTGCTTCGTCCTGCGTGGGACCGCCGGCCGAGGGCGTTGTCCCGCTTGCGCGTGGGCGGTTCGTCGCGTGCCACGTGCCGGAGAGCCGGGTTCAGCGGCCTTCGGATCGCGGCGGTTCCCAGACCGAGCAGTCGTGGGCGAAGAGCACGCGACGTGGGTCGAAGTCAGCGAGCCGATCGAGCCAGTGCCGGTAGGGAGGGAGCGGCTGCTCCACACCCTGAAGTGTCGCGTGGCGCGCCAACTGCTCGGACGCGAAGTCGGAAGCGAAGTCGTGTGCCTGGCCGGCGAGGACTACTGTGCCGTCGCCCTGCCGGAGGACCAGCGACTGGTGCCCCTGGGTGTGACCGGGCGTCGGAATGATCCAGATTCCCGGCCGGACCTCGGTCTCGCCGGTGACTTCCTCGTACGTTGCGCCAGGAAAGTCGATGAGTTCGTCGAAGGTGTAGCCGCCCCTGCGGGCGGTGGCCAGTTCGACGTCCTGAACCAGGATGGGCTTGCCGCCCAGAAGAGGGTTCCCGCCGCAGTGGTCGAAGTGCAGGTGGCAGTTCACGACCATGGAGATGTCGTCGAGGGTGACTCCGGAGGCCGACAGGGCGTCCTGCAACGCACGGCGTCGGGGCCGGTAGTGGGCTTCCGTCCCGGGGTCCGCATCGCCGATGCCGGTATCGAAGAGGATCAGTCCCCGGTCGTGCTGCACCAGGTAGGCGAGCACGGGTTCGACCCGCGGTTGCGAGCCGCCTGCCTCCGAGGCGGGCCGGATGAAGTACCCCAGATCGAGCCGACGCACCGGCGTGTTCTTCCCCATGCGGCCATCCTGGCAGGTCGTGGCGGGACATCCAGGCGCTCTGCCGACAGGAGAGCAGGAGAGCAGGAGGACCGGAGGACCGGAGGACCGGAGGATGCAGATCCGGTCATGGTGCTTCGACATTCGGACCGTGACGCCGCGGTCCACGTTTCCGGTCCCGCGCGCAACTCATGGGCCCACGGCGGGAGTCGCCGCGAAGGGCCCGGCCCTTGCGTGATGTCCCACGCCTTCCTCCCATCGGGTATCTGCTCCGCCATACAGGTCGGGCACTGACCTATATGACTTCTAGCGTGTTCCTCGACCGGCCGAACAGGAACGACAGAAGGCAGAGAATCATGACCGTCAGCGAGACGACCGTCCACGGCGTCGCCGATGTCCAGGCCCTCACCGGCGAGCGCGCCGACCTGCTGGACCTGCTGACCAAGCACCGGCACTTCCTCCGCTTCACCACCCGTGACCTCACCGACGAGCAGGCCGGGCTGCGCACCACGGCGAGCGAACTGTGTCTGGGCGGACTCATCAAGCACGTCACCGCCGCCGAGCGGAGCTGGGCGGGCTTCATCCTGGACGGCCCGTCGGCCATGCCGGACTTCACCGCGATGACCGAGGCCGACTGGGCGCAGCGAGCCGACGAAATGCGGATGCTGCCCGGCGAGACGCTGGCCGGCGTGCTGGCCGACTACGAAGCGGCGGCCCGCCGCACCGACGACCTGGTCGCCACCCTGCCCGACCTGGACGCCACCCAGCCGCTGCCCAAGGCCCCGTGGTTCGAGGGCGAAGCGCACTGGTCGGCCCGCCGGGTGCTGCTGCACATCGTGACCGAGACCGCTCAGCACTCCGGCCACGCCGACATCATCCGTGAGTCGCTGGACGGCGCCAAGACCATGGGCTGACCGCTGGGCTGTCTCGATTGCCGTTGAGATCGGGCCCGCGCCGAGCGGCAAACCGGGTCGACGCGAATCAGTGCGGTACCCGATCATGCGTTCATGCCCCTGAGAGACACCCTTGCCCGAGTCGATGCAGATCTGGCCGTCGGCCGGGTTCCCGTTGCGCGCCAGCGCCTGCGCGGGCTGGTGTCGTCCTTTCCGGACGATCTGACGCTTCGCCGGCGCCTGGCCGAGGTGTACCGGCTGTATGGAGAGCCTGCGGAAGCGGGCCGCTGGATGTACCTCGAACGGGACAGGGACCCAGTGGAGACCGCCGCTTTCGAAGCGAGATACCGCACAGCTCTTCAGCGCATGCGGGCACTTGCCTGGCAGGGCAGTGAGGCACTTGCCCGAACACCCTTTGCCGCCGAGCAGTTGGCAGCAGTGCGAGCAGCTTGCTCCGACGCACTGGGACGCCCCGTCGAATGGGACGCGGTGCCGTCCGGCGCGCAGGAGGAGAGCAGGCCACGTGCTTTCGCCGACTTCCTGGCAGGGGCGGGATGCCTGTTGGCGGTCCTGGTCATTCTCGCGATCTGGGTGAACGGACTCGTTGCCCTCTTCGACTGACCCAGGTCGCAGGGTCCTGCGAGAGATGGCGCTCAGGGCTCGGTGGGACCGTCCGGAACTGTTGTGAACGGCGACGGCTCAAGAGGGAAGGCACCGACCTCTCCCCGCCGACCTCTCCCGCACCGCACCAGCACTGCATCGCACCGCACCGCACCGCACCGCACCGCGAAGCAGTGTGGGAGAGCGGAGTTGTCGTCGGCCGGGCCCGGTGGTCGCCCGCGTGACGGCAGAATGCGCCCATGGACGCTGAAGTCGCCGCGCTGCTCGGTGCCGCCGTCGGGTCGCTCGCCACGCTCGGCGCGGCGTTCGTGACCGGGCGTGCCGCGGCGCGATCCCAGTTCGACCAGTGGCGCAGACAGCACCGCAGGGACGCCTATGTGTCCTACCTCGGCGCTCTGCACGACCGTGACATCGCGATGGACGCGATATTCGAGGCGCTGCGGCCGAGTACTCCCGACCTGGAGCAGGTCGAGGAGCGGGTGGGGCGCTTCGTCGGCCTGGCGCGCGAGGTGCACCGCGCGGCCGAGGTCGTCCTCGTCGAGGGGCCGCCCGTCCTTGCGAAGACGGCCGGTGAGGTGGGCCGGGCGTCCGCCGGTCTCGCCGAGGTCATGCGGCGGATGGTGAAGGACGCCCACGCGGGCGACGTCGCCCGAAAGGCGGCGGACGTCGCCCTTGCCGCCCAGCGGGAGCACGCTCTTCACGAAGCGGTGAAACGCTTCCGCTCGGCCGCGGCCGAAGTCTTCGCCACGGCGCGCTGACCACGCCGGGCCCCACGCCGGGCCCCCAAGTTGAGCGCCCGCGCCGAACACCCACCTCGGCCCCCACGCCGGGCCCCCACGCCGAGCGCCCGCCGTCCTCCCCGGCGGGGGCGGAAGGCGGGCGCGCTCAGGGCGGGGTTTCCCCCGGGGATCAGGCCTGCGGTGCGGCGGCCTTGATCGCGGAGATGTCGAAGTTCAGCTTGACCTTGTCGCTGACCATCACGCCGCCGGTCTCGAGCGCCGCGTTCCACGTCAGGCCCCAGTCGGAGCGCAGGATGTCCGCGCTGCCCTCGAAGCCGACGCGCTCGTTGCCGTACACATCGGTCGCGGAGCCGTTGAACTCCAGGTCGATGGCGAGCGGGCGGGTGACGTCCTTGATGGTGAGGTCGCCGGTGACGCGGTACTTGTCGCCGCCGAGCTGCTCCGCGGCCGTCGAGCGGAACGTCATGAGGGGGAACTTCTCGGCGTCGAAGAAGTCGCCGCTGACCAGGTGGCCGTCGCGGTCGGCGATGCCGGTGTCCACGCTGGCGATCTTTACGTCGATCGATGCGGCGGAGTTGGCCGGGTTGCCGCCGTCGAGCTTCAGGCTGCCCTCGTGCTCGCCGAAGGAGCCGCGCACATTGGTGACCATCGCGTGACGGACGGTGAAGCCGATGCTGCTGTGGGCCGGGTCGATCGCGTAGTCGCCGGTGAGGGCGGCCAGGGCCGGGTCGACGGCGACGGCGACGGTGGTGGCGGGGGCGTCGTTGTTCTTGCGGTTGAACAGAGCCATGGCTCCTCCTCGGGGACGTGATCGAGCGGGGCTCGAAGTAGTTGTTTAACCTTCAACGAGATTCACTGTAGACGTATCTTGTTCAAAGTTCAACATCCATGGTCCCGACTGTTACGGAACGGGGCGCGGGGCGGGTGCGGGTGTGGCGCGTGTTCACGCGACCGTCACCGCCGGCCCTCTGGCGGACGCGCGTAGAACTCGGGCAATATCCTTCATGCCCCATTGTCATGCACAGGAGGAGTCCCCCCATGGTGTCCCGAATGACGCTGCGTCCCGTCCTGACCGCCCTCGCCCTCGTTCTCGGCGTCCTCTTCGCCCCCGGAATCGGCGTCGTCGCCGGCGCGACGGACGCCTACGCCGTCACCAAGCTCACCCACAGCCAGGCGACCGCCAGATTCAGCTCGTCCGGCGTCACCTGGTCGTCGTCCGGTGGCTGCTCCAACCGGACCGTCGCCACCTGCACCTCCTTCGACCAGCTCAACCTGTCGACCGCCCAGGGTGCCCAGACGCTCAAGAGCGCCACGGGTTGCGCGCTCAACATCACCGGCGGCACCGAGACCGGGCACGCCGGCGGTACGTACTCGCACTGGAACGGCTACAAGCTCGACTTCGGCAAGACCACCTGTCTCACCAACTACGTGCACGGGGTGTTCAGTTACATCGGTGTGCGCGGCGACGGCGCACCCCAGTACCAGTCCGGCTCCGGCAACGTCTACGCGGACGAGGGCAACCACTGGGACGTGACGTACTACAACTGCGGCGGCTGCTGACCCGCACCGCGATCCCGTTCCCCGCACGAGAGGTGCCCCCCGTCCCGTCGGACGGGGGGCACCTCTCGTGACAGAACGGGCTGTAGACGGAAAAGGGGACCCCGCGTGACACGAGTCAGCGAAAGGGTGGTTAGGTAAGCCTCACCTAATTAATACGGAAGGGCTTCCTGTGTCCACGTCTGCGCCCTCGTCCACCCCGCCGACCAGGCGAACCGTGCTGCGCGGCCTCGGCGTCGGTGCCGCCGCCGTCGGCGGCATCGGTCTGCTGGGCGCCTGCTCGTCGCGTGAGGTGCAGGATGCCGCGGCCTCCGCGTCGCCCGCCGCCGGTTTCACCCTCACCGACCAGCGAGGCGAGACGATATCCTTCGACGGCCCGGTCAGGCGCATCGCCACCGCGATCATCCCGTCGCCCTCGATGCTCGCCGCGGTCGACGGCTCCTACGCCCACATCGTCGGCATCAACGAATCCACGCGGACCGCCAACCGCGAGGGCATCTTCGGCACGATCTTCCCGGAGTCGAAGACGACCACCACCATCGCGGGGGCCGACTTCGTGCCCAACGTCGAGACCGTCATGGGCCTCGAACCGGATGTGGTGCTCCAGTGGGCCGACATGGGCGACGAGATCATCAAGCCGCTGGAGTCGGCCGGTCTCAAGGTCATCGGCCTCACCTACGGAACCCAGAAGATGATGGAGACCTGGGTCACGTTCTTCGGCAAACTGCTCGGCAAGGACGATCGTGCCGCCGACCTCCTGAACTGGATGCACGAGGAGGACGCGGCGGTCACCAAGCTGGTCAAGCCCTACCTGGCGGCCGGCCGGCAGAAGGTCCTCTACCTGAAGGCGTCCGCCGACGGGTTCACCACCGCCACCGGCTCCGACTACGTCACGCACTGGACCGAGCTGGCGGGCGGCACCAACGTCGCCGAGAACGTCTCCGCCGACGCGCCGCAGGTCTCCACCGAGCAGATCATCGCCTGGGACCCGGAAGTGATCTTCCTGTCCGCCTTCGACGAGAAGGCGCCCGCGGACATCTACGCCGACAAGTCCCTGTCCTCCGTCCGCGCCGTCCGCGACCGGCGCGTCTACAAGGTGCCGCTGGGCGGCTACCGCTGGGACCCGCCGTGCTGCGAGTCCCCGCTGATGTGGCGCTGGGTGGCCCAGGTCCTGCACCCGGAGATCGCCGGCCGCAACGGCCTGCGCGAGAAGATCAGGAGCACCTTCGAGCTGCTGTACGGATACGACATCTCGACCGCCCAGACGGACGACGTGCTGCGTCTCGACCTGAACACGAAGAGCGCCGGCTATGCCGCGTTCCGCTCCTGACGCCGGCACGGCGACAGCCGTCGAACCCCTCCCGGCGCCCCGGCGCCGCCGCGTCCCCCGGCTGGCCCTTCTCGCCGCGGCCACCCTGGTCATCGCCCTCGCCGCCCTGGCGCTCGGCCGGTTCGTCGTGCCGCCCAACGAGATGGTGCGCCTGCTCCTGGGGCAGGTGTTCCCCCTCGACCGGACATGGACGCTCAACGAGGAGACCGTCGTCCTCGACGTGCGGCTGCCCCGCGTCCTGCTGTCCCTGCTGGTCGGCGGCGGGCTCGCCCTGGGGGGCGCGGCCCTGCAGGGCGTCTTCCGTAACCCGCTGGTCAGTCCGGACGTCATCGGTGTCTCGTCCGGCGCCTCGTTCGGCGGCGTGCTGGGCCTTCTGTTCGGTGCCGGTTCCGCGAGCGTGGTGGGCGGTGCGTTCGCCTTCGGCCTGGCCGCCCTGGGCGCCGTCCTCCTGATCGGCCGGCTGAACAGCGGCAACCCCGTCCTGATGATCGTGCTGGGCGGCACGGTGACCGGCGCCTTCTTCACCGCACTGGTCTCGTTCCTGAAGTACGTCGCCGACCCGGAGTCGCAGCTGCCGTCCATCGTCTTCTGGCTGCTGGGCTCGCTGGCCACCGCCTCCTACGCCAAGGTCGTCACGGCCGCGATCCCGATCCTCCTGGGAACCGCCGTCGTCCTCGCGCTGCGCTGGCGGCTCAACGTCCTCTCGCTGGGCGACGACGACGCGGCGGCCCTGGGCGTGCCTCCGCGGACCACGCGCCTCCTGCTCCTCACGGCCGTCGCACTGATGACCGCCGGTTCGGTGGCCGTCGCCGGGCTGGTCGGCTGGGTCGGCCTCGTGGTGCCGCACCTCGCGCGGCTGTGGACCGGCAGCGACCACCGGGCGCAGCTGCCGGCCGCCTTCCTCATCGGCGGGGCCTACCTCACCCTCATCGACACCCTCTCGCGGACGATCACCGCGGCGGAGATGCCCCTCGGCATCCTGACCGCCGTGATCGGCGCGCCGTTCTTCATCGGCCTGCTCGCCAGGTCCCGCAACCGGATGTGGTCCCAGTGATCGAAGCGCGCGGTCTCGGACACCGCTACACGAAGGACAAGTGGGTCTTCCGCGGCGTCGACGTCACCGCCCACGAGGGCCGCGTCCTCGCCGTGCTCGGCCCCAACGGGCGGGGCAAGTCAACCCTGTTGCGCGCGCTCGCCGGTCTGCTCGCCCCCACCGAGGGGACCGTCACAACCAGCGCCCCGGTCGCCTATGTGCCGCAGTCGCACAGTGCCGCGTTCGCGTACTCGGTGGCCGACATGGTCCTCATGGGCCGTTCCCGCCATCTGAAGGCCTACGCGGTCCCCGGCCGCCGCGACCGTGAGCAGGCCGCTCAGGCCATGGAGCAGGTCGGCATCGCCCACATGGCGGACCGCTCGTACTCCGAACTCTCCGGCGGAGAGCAGCAGATGGTGCTGATCGCCCGCGCCCTGGCCGCCCGGTGCCGTGTGATGGTCCTGGACGAGCCGGTCTCCGCGCTCGATCTCCGCAACCAGGCACGGGTGCTGACGATCCTTCAGGACCTGGCCGCCGGCGGCATGGGGATCGCCCTGACCACCCACCACCCCGATCACGCACTGCACCTGGCGGACGACGCGGTCCTGGTCCTCGGTCCGGACGACGTGCGGACAGGTCCGGCGGCAGAGCTCCTCGACGCCCCGGCGCTCAGCGAGCTGTACGGCCTGCCCGTCACCACCGCGCAGGTCGACGGCACACGCGGACCGCGCACGATCGTCGTCCCCGACCTGGGACCCGGGCGGGCCGCCTTCGCCCCCGCGCCCCGTACGCATGACTCATCTGCCGAGAAGGAGACAGCCGCATGACATCCACAGCCGCCCTCCGGCGGCCGGCCGGAATCCCGACCGCCGCGGCTCCGGAGACGTCCGTCCGCTACGTCACCATGGGCACGTACCCCGCCGTCGAGATCTCTCCCGGCCGGTCCGTCGCCACCATGGACCTCTACGACCTCGACGCCGCCTCGCTCGCCGGGGTCAGGGGCCTCATGCTCTCGCTCGCCTGCGACCAGATCTTCCTGGAACGCCGTGGCGCGCTCCTGGCGGAGTTCGTACGCGCCGGAGGCCGCGTCGTCGTCAACGGACACGTGAACCGCCCCTTCCTGCCCGGCCTCGCCCCGTGGCGGGCCATCGACCACCACGGGCCCGCCGACCTGCGGATCGCCCCGGTCACCCCGCACCCGGTGTGGGAGGGCGTCGACTACGACGAGCTGCTGTTCCGCACCGGCGTCCCGGGCACGCCCCGCGGGGCCGAACTGGCGCGGCTCGGGGTCGCGGGCTTCTACGGGCGCGGCTACCACGCCTCCGTACCCGAGAACGGGACCGTGCTCAACGCGATCGGCCCGCACCGGCTTCCCGTCGACGTCCTCCTCCCTCTGGGCGACGGGGAGATCCTGGCCCACGCCGGCAACGACCTGCACGGATTCTGCGACCCCGACCGCTCCACCCGGCACCTGGGACCGCGCCTCCTCGACTGGCTGAAGGGTTCCCTGACATGAGCTCCGCATCTCGCCTCGGCTTCCTGCACGGCGGCGCCTTCCACCAGCTGGCGACCCTCGCCGACCCGGCCGTCAAGGCTTGGCGTCCCCGGGAGATCTACCTTCCCGAGGCCGGCGAGGACGACTTCGCCGGCCTGGACACCCTGATCGTCTCCGACCGGCTGCACCCCGGTCAGCTGGCACGGATCGCGCCCGCCCTCCTGCGCGTGGCGCACGACGGCGGCACCGTCGTGGTGCTCGGGGAGAACGAGATCACCGGCTGGCTCCCCGGACTGCGCGGACTGCTCCCCGCGGAGACGAACTTCTGGTGGTGGCGCTCCGGCGACGACAACGGTGTGCGCCTGAACCATCCGGACCACCCGGCATGGGACGCACTCACGGAGCGGTCCGTGCGCTGGCACTACCACGGGCTGCTGGAACCGCCCGAGGGAGCGACGGCGCTGGTCCACACCGTCCTGGAGCAGGAGGGGGAGCCCGGGCGTCGCCAGGTGCTCCTCTACGAGGACCGGGTCTCCACCGCGGGCCGTCTGATCGTCACCACCATGGACCCGGTCTACCACCACGGCTCCCGCTTCATGCCGGGAGCGACGCAGCTCCTCTACGGCCTGCTGCGGTGGACCGGCACCACGGTACCGGTCGCCGCCTGACCGCGCCGCGCGCATGCGTGTGCGTGTGCGTGTGCCCCCGGCCCATCGACCGGGGGCACACGCATGCGCGGAAGGGGGTCAGGACCCCACGGTCACCGTGAACCGCCGCGGGTTGCCGTCGTTCGCGGCGCCCGAGACGTCCGGCTCCCCGTCGGGACGTACGTCGTCGTACGGGAAGGCGTAGCCGATCGGGCTGTTGGCGTGGACGATGCGCGACCAGTGGTTGGTCACCCCGCCCCGGTAGTAGTCCGCCACCGTGGTGCCGTTCGGCTGGTCGGGGTGGCTGATCATGATCGAGCGGTTGAAGCCGGCCGCGAGCCTGGCCAGCAGGCCCTTCTTGTCGTCGGAGTCCGCCGGGTTGTTGGTGAACGGCCCGTGGTTGCAGGTGAAGATGTCCTTGGAGACGGGCTTGGTGAAGGTGTGCCCGCCGTTGAAGGTCAGGGTGTCGCCGCTGACCCGACCGGTGAAGACGCCGCGCCCGCCCTGGAGGTCGATCCGCAGATCGGTCGAGCGGTACTTCTCCCAGACCTCGTCGATCTGCGCGGTGAACAGATCGCGGAACGGCATCTGGTCCGGCCGGTCGAAGAACGGGGCCATCAGGTTCTGCGGCGAGATGACCCGCAGCACGCTGCCGTCCGAGCCGCGCGTGACCAGCTGGTCCCACGGCTGCCCGTCGGCGGCGGCCTGGGCCGTGAGGCCGTCGGCGATCCTCTGCACGGCGCCGTCGGGGAGCGGTGCCACCGTGTGCGTGGTGTCGCCCTCCAGTTTGAGGCCGATCGGCAGCGCCGTCACCAGGTCGACGTAGCTGATGTTCGCGTACAGCTGCTGCGGGTTGAAGGTGAACTCGCAGAACGACCAGGTGCGCCCGTAGTTGGCGTCCGTGGACGTGGCGAAGGCCGGCTCGACCAGCGCCGGGCCCGGGTTGAGGTAGAAGTCCAGGGTGTCGTCGCGGACGAAGTAGACGCGGGCGCCGTACATCTGCGGAAGCGTGAGGACGACCGGTGCGCTGCCCGCCGCGTTCAGCGGGATGGCGCAGTCGACCGGCAGCGGGGTCTGCGGGGCCGCGGGGGAGTCGGGGCGGTAGACGCTGCCGTCCGCCCGCAGCAGCACCCAGCGGTCGGTTCCCTGCTCGTGGCCGGTGACGTAGGCGTTGACCCGGCCGGGCAGTGAGCGGTTCTCCAGGGCCAGTTCACAGGTGGCTGCGGACGCCGACGCGCTCGGGCTCAGCGCGCTTCCCCAGAGGGGATAGGTGAGTGCTGTCGCGGAGGCGGCGACGCCACCGGTGAGGAACATTCTGCGCGAAATCATGAGGCGACTCCGGGGGTGTGGGGGGTCGCGGACGGGGTGGCCGTGCGGGGAGGTGGAACGGAGGCGTCCGCGATGCGCACCACTCTCGCGACGGTCGGGGTGGGCGTCAAGACTTGTGACTGAGAGCGCTCTCAAAAGAAAGAAGTCTTCACAACTCGACGCTGTTCGGAGGTATTTGGCGGGACGTGGAGCGAACTCTCCGCATCTGCTTGATCAGGAACTGAACACGGGCACCGCGATGACCTGCGCACTCCCCACTTGGACTTACGCGGCACGGTTGTTGGACTGGAGAGGCCCTCGGGGCCGTACGTCGTTGACGGTGTCCCGACACGGCGACTACGCAGAGCACATGTCGCCAAGATTTACTTCGGTGGGCGCCGCAGCCGCCGCCTCAGCAGCCGTCCTGGCTCTGGTGGGGACCGCCCTCCCCGCCTCAGCCGCCGCCCCCGCCCCCGCCGCGGCCGGGTCCGCCGTCCCGGCGGACGCGCCCGTCATCGGATCGGCGCAGCTCGCCGTCGCCGTCGCCGACGACTTCCCGCGCGTCCTCACGTACACCGACCGCGCCACCGGGGACCAGCTGGCCGGCAGCACCCGGCCGGTCACCGCCGTCACCCTCAACGGCACCGCACACCCGGTGCGGCTCAAGGGCGCGCCCGAGATCACGGCATCGGCCGCCCGCTACACACTCGTCTTCGCCGATCTGCCGGGCGTCGAGATCGACGCCTCGCTCTCCGTGTCAGGGCGCGCCACCACCTTCAAGGTGACGGCCGTCCGCGACACCGAGGCGTTCCGGGTCGGCACGATCGACATCCCCGGCCACGACCTCGTCTCCGTCGCGAGCACCGACACCGGCGCCGCCACCGCCTTCACCAGGCTCGACCCCGACTCGACGAAGACGGCCGACGTCTTCGCGAAGGTCACCGACGCCACCAAGGCCGACGCGGCACCGGTCGGCGGCACCTACGCGATCGTCAACACCGGCTCGCTCGCGGCCGCCGTCGAGTCCAACTCCTCGTACGACAAGCCCTCCGGCGCCACCGGCGGCGACGACGCCCGCTTCTGGCACCAGGCCCGCAAGGACGACGACGGCTCCACCCGGGTCGGCGTCTGGTCAGGCCAGTGGACCTACCGCGGCGAGGGTGCGCCCAAGCCGGAGAGCGGCGACAACCTGCCCTGGGCCAAGGTCGTCGTCACCCCCGACGCCAACGGCGACAAGACCGTCGACTGGCAGGACGGCGCCGTCGCCTTCCGCTCCATCGGCGTCGTCGCCCCGGGCAGCGAGGACACCGCGGACCGGGTCGTCACCCACATCCCGTTCAACTTCGCCAGCCAGGCCACGCATCCCTTCCTGCGCACGCTCGACGACGTCAAGCGGATCTCCCTCTCCACCGACGGCCTCGGCCAGCTCGCGCTGCTCAAGGGGTACGCCTCCGAGGGCCACGACTCCGCCCACCCCGACTACGGCGGCAACTACAACAAGCGCGCAGGCGGGCTGAAGGACCTCAACGAACTCCTGAAGGACGGCAAGAAGTGGGGCGCGACCTTCGGCGTCCACGTCAACGCCACCGAGGCCTACCCGGAGGCGAAGGCCTTCGACGAGAACCTCGTCGACAAGTCGAAGCCCGGCTGGAACTGGCTCAACCAGAGCTACTACATCGACCAGCGCCGCGACATCAACAGCGGTGACCTGGCCAAGCGCTTCCAGCAGCTGCGGGACGAGACCGGCAGCAACCTCAGCATGCTGTACATCGACGTCTACTACACGCACGGCTGGATCGCCGACAAGACCCTCCAGTCCCTCCAGACGCAGGGCTGGAACGTCTCCAGCGAATGGGCCGACAAGTTCGAACGCGGCTCGCTCTGGTCGCACTGGGCCAACGACCTCGACTACGGCGGCGCCACCAACAAGGGCCTCAACTCGCAGATCATCCGGTTCATCCGCAACGGCGAGAAGGACGTCTGGAACAACGACCCGGTGCTCGGCCAGAGTGCCATCGACGAGTTCGAGGGCTGGACCGGCGAGACCGACTGGAACTCCTTCTACGACAACATCTGGCAGCGCAACCTGCCCGCGAAGTACCTCCAGCAGCAGAGGATCACCCGCTGGGACGGCAACGACATCACCTTCACCGGCGGGGTGAGCGGCACGGTCGAGGACGGGAAGAGGACCTTCTACGACCACGGCCGCAAGGTGCTCAGCGGCACCGACTACCTCCTCCCGTGGGACGGCGGCAAGAAGCTGTACCACTACAGCAAGTCCGGCGGTACGAGCACCTGGGCCGTCCCCTCCACGGGCTCGTACACGGTCTACGCGCTCACGGACAACGGCCGGGTGAAGACCGGCACCGTCCGTCCCGTCGACGGGAAGATCACGCTGACGGCGGAGGCGGGGCAGCCGTACGTCCTCTACCCGGACAAGGCGCCGAAGGCCGCCGACGCGAAGTGGGGTGAGGGCACCCTCGTCGACGACCCCGGGTTCAACGACAGCAAGCTGTCCGCCTGGTCGAAGACCGGCACCGCAGCCCGCGACACCGACAGCCAGGGCCGCAACAGCGCGAAGCTCTCCGGCACCGGCACGGCGGCGCTCTCCCAGACAGTCGGTGGACTGAAGCCCGGCACGCGCTACAGCGCGTCCGCCCTCATCGAGGTCCGGCCCGGGAAGACCCGGCACACCACGCTGTCGGCCGGCGGGAAGTCCGTCGCCGTGGACCGCTCCACCGCGAAGGACCAAGTCGCCGCGTCCGACTGGCACGGCACGTACTTCCAGCGCGCCAAGGTGAACTTCACCGCCCCGGCGAACGGGCGCACCACCCTGCGCGTCGAGGCCGCCGACGGCAGCGACGCGACCGTCCGCATCGATGACGTACGCATCGTCGCCAACGCCCCGGCGACCAAGAAGAACACCGTCGTGTACGAGGACTTCGAGGACGTCGACCAGGGCTGGGGTCCCTTCCTCAAGGGCGACGCGGGCGGCTCCACCGACCCCCGCACCAGCATCTCCCAGCTGCACGCCCCGTACACCCGGGCCGGCTGGAACGGGAAGCTGATCGACGACGTGCTCGGCGGCAAGGAGTCCCTCAAGGCCCACGAGGAGAACACCGGACTCGTCTACCGGACCGCGCCCTGGACCGTCCCGATGACCGACGGCCACCGCTACAAGGTCGAGTACGACTACCAGTCCAGCCACGCCGACGCCTACGAATGGGTCGACGGCTACGACCGGATCACCGCGGACGGCGCGCCCGACTCGGTCGGGACACGGGCCACCGCGATCGGTGCGCAGCACACCACCGCGCACTTCTCCGAGACCGTCACCGCCGGCTGCGGCGACACCTGGACCGGGCTGCGCAAGCGCGGCGACGCCCCCGACGGCGCCGACTTCGTCCTCGACGGCTTCACCGTGACCGACCTGGGCGCCGCCCCGGCCGGTGAGCAGGCCGCCTGCGGCACGCTGAGCCTCGACCCGGCCGCCGAGACCCTGGAGCCGGGCACGGCCAACACCGTGAAGGCGAGCTTCACCAACTACGAGGCCACCGCCGCCACCGCGGTGTCGGTGAACCTCGCCCTCCCCGAGGGCTGGCAGGCCGAGCCCGCGGACGCCGTCACCTTCGACTCGGTCGCGGCCGGCGCGAAGGTCACCGCGAGCTGGCAGGTCACCCCGCCGGTGGACGCCGAGTACCGGACGTACCCGCTGAGTTCCGAGGCCGCCTACACGGTCGGCGGCGCGCAGCGGACGCTCGGCGCGCAGACGTCCGTACGGACCCTGCCGCTGCCGCCCACCACGGACAGCTGGGCCAGTGACCTGGACTGGACGGCCTCCGAGAACGGCTGGGGACCGGTCGAGCGCGACCTCTCCAACGGCGAGACCGGCACCGGTGACGGCACCGCGCTGACCATCGGCGGAACGGTGTACGAGAAGGGCATCGGCAGCCACGCACCGGCGAAGGTCCGCTACTACCTGGGCGGCAAGTGCACCTCGTTCACCGCCGAGGTGGGCGTGGACGACGTGCAGAAGAGCGCAGGCAGCGTGCAGTTCTCCGTGACGGCCGACGGCACCGAGAAGGTGAGGTCCCCGGTCCTCAGGGCCGCCGACAGCGCCTGGTCGCTGACGGCGGACGTCACCGGCGCGAAGTACGTCGAGCTGATCGCCGGTGACGGCGGCGACGGCAACGGCAACGACCACGCCGACTGGGGCAGCGCCCGCTTCCACTGCGGAAGCTGAACGGCTCCATGAGGGGAAGGGGGCGGGCCGCCACCGGTCCGCCCCTTCCGCGCAGCAGTAAGCGCGTGCTAAGGGCTGTCCCGTAATCCCTGGTGGATCGGCGCGCGGCGTCGGATGCGGTGCATCGCAAGGCGGAGGAACGTCCGCATACTGGATGTGTTCGGACGTTCCGACAACGCGGCGAGGTGCCGTAGCTGTCGTCGCGCGCCCGCCAGGGATTACGGGACAGCCCTTAGACCAAGCCCCGTCCGGTCCGAACCACTTGCCCACCGGAGGTAGTCCTGTGTCACTCCTGCCCGCATGGTCGCGCCGTGCCTTCCTCGCCACCGGCAGTGCCACCGCACTCGGACTGGCGCTCGCCCCGACGGCCCGCGCGGCGCAGGACGAGTTCGAGACGCTCCGGCTGCGGTGGAACGACCTGTCGCTCGGCACCGGCTACGACCCCGCCGCCGAGCCCTACGCCGCCAAGCTGGCCGAGACCGGCGGACTCGCCACGGAGTTCCGCTCCACGATGGCCCCCGCCGCCGACTCCCTCTGGGCCGGGCACACCTTCGACCCGCCGTCCGGCATCACCTGGAGCTACGGCCGGCTGTGGACGATGACCCAGGCGTACGCCCAGCAGGGCACCGGCCACACCGGCGAAGCGGGCCTCCTCGCCGACATCCTCCGCGGCCTGGACCACCTCTCCGCCACGGTCTACAACACCACCACGGCCCGGTACGGGAACTGGTGGGAGTGGCAGATCGGCAGCCCGCGCCTGCTCATGGACATCGTCGCCGTGCTCCGGCCCCAACTCGGCGAGGAGCGAGTCGCGGCCGCCTGCGCGGCCGTCGACCACTTCATCCCCGACACCGTGCTCACCGACTACAGCGGCACCTCGACCGGCGCCAACCGCGTCGACCTGTGCCGCTCCGTCGCCCTGCGCGGCATCCTCGGCCGGGACGCGGCGAAGACCGCGCTCGCCCGCGACGCCCTCTCGCCCGTCTTCCCGTACGTGACGAAGGGCGACGGCCTGTACGCCGACGGCTCGTTCGTCCAGCACACCTGGGTCGCCTACTCGGGCACGTACGGCCAGGTCATGCTCGACGGCCTCGGCCGGCTCTTCGCCCTGCTGGCCGGATCGGCCTGGGCGGTCACCGACCCGGGCCGGCAGATCATACTCGACAGCGTCGAGCACGCCTACGCCCCGCTCATCCACGACGGCCTGATGATGGACTGCGTCAACGGCCGTGCCATCAGCCGCGGCCTCCTCAAGAGCGACGAGCTCCGCATCATGCGCAGCGACCACTTCCACGGCCAGGGCCTGATCGCCGCCGTCGCGCTGCTCGCGGGAGGTGCGTCAGCCGCCGAACGCGACCGGTGGAACGGCATGGTCAAGGGCTGGATCGAACGGGACACCGTCAGCCCGGTCCTCGCCGCCCCGCAGTTCGGGGTCGCCGACCTGTCCCGGCTGCAGGCGGCGGCCGACGCCCCCGTCCCGGCCGCGCCCGAACCCGTCGGCCACACCCTGTTCGCCGCGATGGACCGGGCCGTGCACCGCCGCCCCGGCTGGGTCGCGAACGTGTCGATGGCCTCGGAGCGGATCAGCGCCTACGAGTGCGGCAACGGCGAGAATCCGCGCGGCTGGCACACCGGGGCCGGAATGCTCCACTGGTGGGCCGGACCGGCCGGCGGCGGCCAGTACACCGACTGGTTCTGGCCCACCGTCGACTGGTACCGGCTGCCCGGCACCACCGTCTCCACCAAGCGCCTCGCCGACCGGGCCGGCGGCGAATGGGGCGAGCCGAAGCCCGCCGTGCAGTGGGTCGGCGGCGCCCACGACGGCGAGTTCGCCGCGGTCGGACAGCATGTGAAGGGCCTCGACTCCACCCTGGAGGCCCGCAAGTCCTGGTTCTGCGCCGCGGACGCGGTCATCTGCCTCGGCGCGGGCATCGGCGCCGCCGACGGGGTCCCCGTCGAGACGGTCGTCGACAACCGCAACCTGGGGCCGGACGGGCGCCAGGCCCTCACCGTCGACGACGGTGACCGCCCCCGCTGGGCCCATCTGGAGGGACACGGCGGGTGGGTGCTGCCCGGTGGCGCGGCCCTGCGGACCCTGCGCGAGGCCAGGACCGGCGCCTGGTCCGACATCAACACCACCAGTTCCACCGAGCGGCAGACCCGTCACTGGCAGACCCTCTGGCTCGACCACGGCACCGACCCGGCCGACGCCACCTACCTCTACCTCCTGATGCCCGGCGCCTCCCGGCGCACCGTCGCCGCCCGCGCGGCCGACGGGCACTGGCTGACGGTGCTCGCCAACACCGCGGCCGTGCAGGCCGTCGCCGTGCGCTCGCTCGGGCTGACCGCCGCCAACTTCTGGCAGCCGGGCACTGCCGGACGGCTCTCCTCGACCGGACCGGCCAGTGTCCTCGTACGCGAGGGCCGGAGCGCGACAGCCGTCCGCGTCAGCGGGCCCGACCGGAGCGGCGCACCGTTCGAAGTGGTCTGGGACCGGCCGGTGCGCGAGGTCGTCTCGGCGGACCCGGGCATCGAGGTCCGCGCCACCGGCCGGCGGCTCGTCCTGGGCGTGGACCCCGGGACGGCGGGCGCCATCCTGGGGTGCGACGTCCGGTAACCCGTTGGGGCCGAAGTCTGCGCGGAGTCTGGGAACGATGGCTGTTGCACGCGTACTCTCAAGCGGTATGGGGGAGTTGAGAGCGGACTGGCGGCTCCGATTACGCCGCGGCGGTGCGGAGGGGCTCGTGTGCGGGGCCGGAGTGCTCCTCACACAGGACCGGCTGCTGACCTGTGCCCATGTCGTCGGGGAGCCCGACGCCCGGATGTGGGTGGAGTTCGCCGAGAACCCCGGCATCCCGCCCGTCGGCGCCCGGGTCGCCCCGGACGGCTGGCTGCCGGGACCGGAGGGGGCCGGCGGTGAGGACGTCGCCGTGCTCGCCCTGGACAGTCCCCGCCCGCAGGCGGCGCCCGCACCGCTCGGAAGAAGGCTGGAGCGGGGCCGTGAGGTGTGGATCGGCGGATACTCCCAGAGTTTCGACGACGGGATGTGGCTGAGCGGCCGGATCAGCGGACTGCACGGGGACTGGGTGCAGCTCGACGCAGGGACCAACGCCGAGGTGGTGCGCCCCGGGTTCAGCGGCGCCGCCGTCCAGACCCGGGGCGAGCGGCCGGGGACGGAGGAGGTCGTCGGCCTGGTCGTCAGCTGGCGCGGCGATCTGGAACTGGCACCGCCCGTCGAGAACGACCTGGCGTTCTCGTACATGATCCCCGTCGACCGCATCGCCGGCCTCGTGCCGCTGGTCGCCGAGCTGAGCGGGCCGGACGGCTGGGACCGGGGGCTGGAGCTGCGGCTGCGGCAGTGGTTCGCAGGCGGTGAGGAACCCGCCGTGCGCTTCGGTGTCGTCGCACACGGCAGCGGCCGCGACCGCGTCCTGCAGCACCAGCTCCACCGGGCCCACCTCGTCTGCCGGGGTGGGAGCACGAGGCCCGCGGAGCTCGTCGAGACCCTGGTGGCGCAGGTGCGGCCGCCCCGGCACAAGCGCAACGCCTACCGGGACTGGCTGTTGGAGGGCGGCACCGCCCCGGACCGCACGGACGGCGGCAGGCCCGCCGGAACGGGACCGGTGCTCGCCGTGATCGGCCTGGA
This sequence comes from Streptomyces sp. NPDC002809, assembly GCF_040295435.1. NCBI lineage: Bacteria > Bacillati > Actinomycetota > Actinomycetes > Kitasatosporales > Streptomycetaceae > Streptomyces > Streptomyces sp. NPDC002809. Next base: position 8,919 of record NZ_JBEOVJ010000089.1, on the reverse strand, counting down.
CGAGGACCCGGATCCGGTGGCTCTCGTGCTGCTGCTGGCGCGCGTCAGGACGCTCGGGTTCAGGCTGCTGGTCGTGTTCCGCCGGGCCGACGGCGCGGGACTGGCCGAGGTGGCGCGGCACCTGCTGGTGCCCGCCCTGGAGGAGCGGGCCGAGGCGCTGGTCCGCCGGGTCGAGCGCATCGAGGGGGAGTGGGCCGGACTGCGGGGGATGGTGGAGTCGGCCTCCCTGGTCCCGCGCCCCACGGTCGGGTCGGCGGCCCGCCGCCACCGGCTGCGGGAGCTGAGACTGCTGGCCGATCCGCAGGACCAGCTGATACAACTCAAGCAGTTGTTGAGGGAGTTACGTGACGACCTCGACCGGGCGCACGGCACGGGCGCAGCGGATCTGCCCGGTCCGAGGACCGGGCGCGGGCCGGCGGAGCGCCGATGAGGATTCCGTGCCCGCACCGGCGTTTCACCGGCGCCCCCTGCGGCGGTGCCGTCCAGCCGACGGGCTACTGCGACACCTGCGGCCGTGACGAAGGGGCCCCCGGACTGCCGCCGCTGCCCACCGCACCCGAGCGGCACGGCCCCGCCGGACTGCTCGAACTGCCCCTGCTGGACCCCGGCAGCCCGGCCGAGCGCCTCGCCGCCGCCGAGCATCCGGTGCGCATCGTGATGACGTGCTCGGCCGAGGCGTGCCGCACGTCGTTCGTCCCGCCGCACACGGCCGCACCGCCACCGGACGAGGGGTACTGCCCGAGTTGCGGTGCCCCGTACTCCTACCGCCCCGAGCTGACGAAGGACGGAGCTCCGCTCCAGGACCAGTACCGGATCCGCGGCCCCATCGCCCACGGCGGCCAGGGCTGGGTCTATCTGGCGGAGGACACCCACCTGGAGGACTTCGTCGCGGTCAAGGGCCTCCTCAACCGGTACGCGGAACGCGGCGCGGCCCAGGCCGGCGAGGAGCGCCGCAGCCTCGTCGCCATCCGGCACGAACGCATCGTCCAGATCCGGGACTTCGTCAGCACGCGCAACGCGGACGGCACCGTCTCCGGCGGGTACATCGTGATGGAGGACGTCGGCGACCGGACCCTGTCGGCCGTCGTCGAATCGACCCGCCAGGGCGCCTTCGTCCTCGACATCGAGCACGTCGTCACCTACGGCTGCCAGATCCTGGAGGCCCTCGCCCATCTGCACGACATGGGCTTCCTGTACGGCGACATGAAGCCGTCCAACGTGATCCACCACCTCGACGGCATCAAGGTCATCGACCTCGGCGGGGTCCGCAAGGCGGGCGCCACCGACCCGCCGCCCGTGATCACTCCGTGGTTCGCCGCACCCGAGACGGACGGGACGGGGCCCCTCACCGTCGCCCACGACGTGCACACGGTCGGGGTCACCCTGGCCGAACTGGCCGGCTGGGCGGTCGGCGACGACGTGCCGGGGCTCGGCATCAGCTCGTTCCGGCTGGTCGTGGAGCGGGCGACGGCCCACGACCCGGAGCGCCGGTTCGGCTCCGCCGAGGACATGGCCGGCCAGCTCCGCGGAGTACTGCGCGAGATCCGGGCCCTGCGCGGCAAGCGCGACCAGCCCGAACCCTCCGCCCACTTCACCCCGTCCACCGAACTGCTGGGCGCCCGCCTGGGCTCGGTGCCCGACTACGCGCACTGGCTGCGCCGCCCGCTGTACGGCCGCCGGGAGACGCCGCAGGCGCCCGTGCTCGACTCGGGGCTGCCCACCGCGACCGAGATCGCCCGCCGGCTGCCGGTGCCCCGGCCCTATCCGAGAGATCCGCAGGCCGCCCGGTTCGGGGTCAGCAGCTACGACCCGGGGCAGCCGCTGGCCCAGCCGGACCACGGGGAGCGGTCGGTGGAGATCTGCCTGCACAACGCCCGGCTGCTGATCGGCAAGGACGGGGACGAGGCGCTCGTCGCGGCCAGGGAACAGGTACAGGCCGCGGCCGCGATCCCGGGCCCGGGGCCGGTCCGGCAGTGGCGGCTCAGCTGGCACTGGGGACTCGTCGCGCTGCGCAGCGCCGATGTCCTGGACGACCGGCAGCCGATGCTCGAAGCGGCCCTGGAGCACTTCTCGGCCGTGCACCGGGCCCTGCCCGGCGAGTACGCGGCCAAGCTGGCGCTGGCGTACTGCGCGGAACAGCTCGGCGACGGCCGGCCGGCCGCGCCGGGCCCATCGGCGTACGAACTCTTCCGGGCCGTGCACGCCCGCAACCCCTCGCACGTCGGGGCGGCCCTGGGACTGGCCAGGCTCGCTCTGGCGCGCGGCGACCGGGCCGCGGCGACCGAGGTCCTCGGCCTGGTGCCCGACGAGTCGCGGGACCACACCGTCGCCCGGATCGCCGCCCTGCGCATCCGGGCGGCCCGGCTCGCGACGGGGGAGCGGCCGCTGCCCGACGAGGCGGAGATCGACGCCTGCCTCGCCGCCCTCGCGCCGGGGCCGGGCTCGTCGTCCCCGGTGGTCGCGGGCGACGAGGCGGCCTGGCTGCTGCGGACCGAACTGTACGAGTGGAAGCTCGACGCCGTCCGGACCGCGAGCCGGGCCCCACGGCCCCGGGGCGGCCTCCTGCGGATCGGGCTGCCGCCCCCGGCCGTGCCCGGGGAGCGGGCGGTCCGGGAGGAGCTGGAGCAGTGCTACCGCTGGCTGGCCCGGCAGCGTCAGGCACCGGCCGAGTACGAGCGGATGATCGACCTCTCCCACGCGGTCCGCCCGCAGACCCCCTTCTGACAGCCGGTGACCGTGGACGTGTCCCTGACGGCAGTCGGCGTCGGAGGACACGGCTCCGACAGCCGACGCCCGAGGACGCGCCTTTGACACTCGGTGCCCGTGGACCCGCGCTGCCGACAGCCGGTGCCGGTGGACCCCCTCTGTCAGCAGGCGCTTTCGGACCCGCTTCTGACAGTCGGCGTCCATGGACCCGCTCACAACCGCCGCACCCCCGTTCCGTAACCGCTGGAGGCAGTCCCATGGGCGTCGACGCCCCTTCGTCCGGGCTGGAGTTCATGGTGTCCCTGGACGTCCGGCGCGATCAGCAGCCGCACCACGACGCCCTGATCGGCGCCCATCTGCGGGTCGAGGCGGTCGGCGTCGGCCCCCGTGACGAGGTGCCCGGCATCGAACTCGCCGTCGTCATCGCGCTGGACGTCGCCGCCGGGCGCCGGGAGGCCGCGGCGGCCGCCCTCGCCGCCACGCTGCGCGCCCTGCCCGACGGGGTCTCCTTCGCCGTCCTGGGCGGCGCCGACGCGAGCGGGGAGCCGACCCGCTGCTACCCGCTGCACGGACGGTGGGCACTGGCCGACACCATGGAGAAGCGCCGCGCCGCGTTCAGCGCCGGCCGGATCGTCCCGGCCTCGGGCGACCGGCCGCCGCCCGGGTATCCGGCCTGGCTCGCCGCCGCCCGCGCGCTGTTCACCGAGCGCCGGCTGCCGCTGCGGCACCTGTTGCTGATCACCGACGGCAGCGGCCGGGACCCGGCGGACGATGCCGGGCCTGACGGCGGCGGCGCACTGCGGGCGGAACTCGACGCCTGCCAGGGCGAGTTCACCGCGGATGTGCTGGCCGTCGGCGGGGACTGGGATCCCGCGCCGCTGCTCGCCCTCGTCGAGAGCCTGCACGGCACGGCCGAACACACCCCCGAACGGTTCGGCCCCGCCGTCACGGGGGCGCTGCGACGGCTGCGCCGGGTCCGCAGCCCCGAACTGCCCGTCGTGGTGACCGCGCGTCCGGCGGTGCGCGCGCTGGAACTGACCGAGACCGCCCCCCGCCCGCAAGGGATCGAACCCGTCCTGCGGCAGGAGGACCCGCACCGGGTGGACTTCCCCACCCACCAGTGGGAGCCGGGCACCCGCGACTACCTCCTCACCGTCCACGCCGACGCGAGCACCGACCCGCTGGGCGTGCTGCTGCAACTGGCCACCGTCTCCGTCGGGGACGCCACCGCCGCGCTGCTGGTGCGCTGGCTGCCGCCCGGAGTCGCCGTGGGCGCGGGGGCGACCGGCGGCGGGGGCGGCACGCTTCAGGCGATGAACGCGGCCACCCAGATGCGGACCGCCCTCAACCGCGGATACGCCGCACTCGATCCGATGAGCCGCGACGAGGCCGAGCAGCAGTTCGGCCTCGCGGTCCGGCTCGCCACGGAGATCGGCGCCGCCTGGGTCCTCCAGGACGTGCGCAAGGTGGCCGACATCGTCGACGGTCCGCGCGGACTGGTCCGGGTGGGCCCGACCGTGGACCGGGGCACGGTGCGCCGCGGGCGGCTGCACATCGCCTCCGGCCACCGGCTGGAACTGTCCGGCCACAGCACCGGGAAGCCGGTGAAGTGCCCGCACTGCCGTCATCTCGCCGGGCCCCACGCCCGGTTCTGCATCGCCTGCGGAAGGAGCCTGTGATGCCGATGCCCTCGCCGGTCCGCCGGGTGCGCGCCTTTCGGACCCGCCGGTCGCGCCGTTCACGTACCAGGCGGCTGCTGGAGCGGCATCTGGTCGTCATGGTGGTGACCGCGCTCGTCTCGATGACCGCACTGCTCGTCTCCTACCGGGAGGTGCAGAACGCCGCGGGCGAGATGCGCACCCGGGGCGCCCCCGCCGTTCAGGGCGTGGCGGCCACCCAGTTGGCGCTGCTGCGCGCCCACGAGGAGGCGCAGAAGTCGGTGGACCAGAGGACCGACACGGTGGTCGGCGCCGGTGCGCGGTACGAGAACCAGCTGTCCGCCGCAGGGCAGGGCCTGTCCCGGCTCTCCGATGTGCAGCTCGACGGGGAACGCGGCCGCGGCGTCCTCGAAACGGTCAACGGCGTGATGACCTCGTACAGCAGCTCCCTCACGCTCGGCGCCGTCAAGTACGTGGAGGAGCCGGACGACCTGATGCAGCAGGAGAAGTTCCAGGAGGCGCGGACGCTCCTGCGCCGCCCCGGCACCGGGGTCGTGCCGCGCCTGGACGTCCTCCAGGAGCACCAGCTGCGGCGCGTGGACCGGGTCAGCTCCCTCGGCACCCTTCAGCAGACCGGCTGGGCGGCCGCCGAGCTCGGCCTGCTGGTCCTGGCCCTGACCGTCGTCAGCGCCCTGTGGGTGCTGCGCGGCCGCTGCGGCCGCAGCCACGACCTCTGGCTGCTGGCGGCGCTGCTGGTGATCGTCGCCCTCGCGGTCGTCCCGCTGCGTGCGACCGTCAGTACCCAGCGGCAGCTGGACAGCGCACGCCGGCAGCTGGTCGGGATCGAGGAACAGGCCCACAACCACACGAACCTGGCCAAGTCCCAGCGCTTCGTCACCGACAAGTCCACGGACCTGCGCGGCAGGCTCGCCGCCCGGAGCTGGCAGAGCTGGACGTACTACGGGTCGCTGGGCGGCGGCGCGCTGATCGTCCTGCTGCCGGCCGTCGGCATCGTCCGGCGCCTCAACGTCGACTACTGGAGGGCCGGATGATCCGCTCCACGCGCGCGCTCCTGCTCGCCCTGGCCCTGTTGATGACGGCGTCCGGCTGCGGTCTCGCGGCCCCCGGCGGCAGCGACGCCGAGCCGAAGGTGACGATCCTCGGCCCGTGGACCGACGAGCAGGAGCACCAGTTCAAGGATGTCCTGAACGGTTTCGGGATCCCGTACACCTACCAGGGCACCGCCGCGACCCGCGAGGTGCTGCTCGCCGAGGTCCAGGCGGGCAACCCGCCCGACATCGCGATCCTGCCGGGCATCGGCGAACTCGTCGAGTACGCGGCGGAGGGCCGGCTGCGCTCGCTGCGCGGCCTGTACGAGCCCACGGAGTACGGGAAGCCCTGGCGGCCGGGGGCGGAGGGCGTCGCCGACCATCTGTGGATGCCGCTCAAGGCCGACCTCAAGTCCATCGTCTGGTACCGCAAGGGCGAGGCGCCGCAGCTCCGCCCGGCGCCGCTGGCCTCGTGGTGCATGGGCATGGGCGACGACGGTGCGTCCGGCTGGCCCGGCAGCGACTGGATCGAGGACCTCATCCTCCAGCGCATGGGCCCGGTGCTGTACGAGCGCTGGGCGACCGGGGACCTGGACTGGACCGACGACCGGGTGATCGCCGCCTGGACCACCTGGGCCGGGATGCTCGCGCAGGACCCGGACGTGGCCGGCCGCATGCTGCTGGCCGACCACCGCGGCCCGGTCGGGGGGAACGGGCTGCTCCTGGGCGGCGGCTGCGATCTGGAGCACCAGGGGTCCTTCGCCCGCGCCTTCTACGGGGACCGCAGCGGCGAGGCGATGTTCACCGACTCGGCGCCACTGCTGCCCGGTGGCTCCCGTACGGTGAGGGCGCACGAGGTGTCGGCCGATTTCGCCGCGCTCTTCGGCGACGGCGGCCGGGCACGCGAGCTGATCCGGCGGCTCGCGTCGCGGGACGCGCAGGAGGAGTGGGGCCGCAAGGGCGGGGTGTTCTCGCCGAACGCCGCGGTCCCGCCCAAGAAGGGCGCGGTCGACAAAGAGGTGAGCCGCCGCTTCACGGACCAGCGGGTGCCGTTGTGCCTGGACGCGTCGGACGTCATGCCGGCGGCGGTGCGGGACGCGTTCTACGAGGCCGTGCTGCTCACCATGGCGCACCCGGCGGAGCCGGTACTGCCGAGGCTGACGGACATCCAGAAGGTCCAGAAAGCCCAGGCCGGGAACACCCACCGGCTGACCGGGGTGTGCGGCAGGCCACAGTGAACCTTTGTGGAACATCCACAAAAAAACAGGGGTATGGCCTGGTACTTCGCCTGCATGGTTCACCGGTTCTGTCAGGCTCCACCAGGAAACCGGGCAGGAGACTGTACGGAGTCGACGGCAGGATTCTCTAGGTCGAGTTCGTAGGGTCGACACATGACCGTTGTGGACGAAACCCAGGGCGAGCCGAGCGACACCCGTGGCCGTGTGGCGGAACTGCTGGCACTGCGCGAGCAGGCCCGGCGCGGACCGAGTGACCGGGCGACCGAGGCACAGCACGCCAAGGGCAAGCTGACGGCGCGTGAGCGCATCGAGCTGCTCGTGGACCCGGGTTCGTTCAAGGAGGTCGAGCAGCTGCGCCGCCACCGGGCGACCGGCTTCGGCCTGGAGGAGAAGAAGCCGTACACCGACGGTGTCATCACCGGCTGGGGCACGGTCGACGGCCGCACGGTCTTCGTCTACGCACACGACTTCCGGATCTTCGGCGGCGCGCTGGGCGAGGCCCACGCCACGAAGATCCACAAGATCATGGACATGGCCATCTCGGCCGGTGCCCCGCTGGTCTCGCTCAACGACGGCGCCGGCGCCCGTATCCAGGAGGGCGTCTCGGCGCTCGCCGGCTACGGCGGCATCTTCCAGCGCAACACCCGGGCCTCCGGTGTCATCCCGCAGATCAGCGTGATGCTCGGCCCGTGCGCGGGCGGCGCGGCCTACAGCCCGGCGCTCACGGACTTCGTCTTCATGGTCCGTGAGACCTCGCAGATGTTCATCACCGGACCGGACGTCGTCAAGGCGGTCACCGGCGAGGAGATCACGCAGAACGGCCTCGGCGGTGCCGATGTGCACGCCGAGACCTCGGGCGTCGCGCACTTCGCGTACGACGACGAGGAGACCTGCATCGCCGAGGTCCGCTACCTGATCGGGATGCTGCCCTCGAACAACCGGGAGAACCCGCCCACCGTGGCGAGCGACGACCCGGCCGACCGGCGCGGCGATGTCCTGCTGGACCTCGTCCCGGCCGACGGCAACCGCCCGTACGACATGCACAAGGTCATCGAGGAGCTCGTCGACGACGGCGACTACCTGGAGATCCACGAGCGCTGGGCCCGCAACATCATCTGTGCGCTGGCCCGCCTGGACGGCCAGGTCGTCGGCATCGTCGCCAACCAGCCGCAGGCCCTGGCGGGTGTCCTGGACATCGAGGCGAGCGAGAAGGCCGCCCGGTTCGTCCAGATGTGTGACGCGTTCAACATTCCCATCATCACTCTTCTGGACGTACCCGGCTTCCTGCCCGGCGTCGATCAGGAGCACGGTGGAATCATCCGGCACGGAGCGAAGCTGCTCTATGCGTACTGCAACGCGACGGTGCCGAGGATCTCGCTGATCCTGCGCAAGGCCTACGGCGGCGCCTACATCGTCATGGACAGCCAGTCCATCGGTGCGGACCTCACCTACGCCTGGCCGACCAACGAGATCGCGGTGATGGGCGCCGAAGGTGCCGCCAACGTCATCTTCCGTCGGCAGATCGCCGACGCCGAGGACCCGGAAGCCATGCGGACCCGCATGGTCAAGGAGTACAAGGCCGAACTGATGCACCCGTACTACGCCGCCGAGCGCGGCCTGGTCGACGACGTCATCGACCCTGCCGAGACCCGCGAGGTCCTGATCGCCTCGCTGGCGATGCTCCGCTCCAAGCACGCCGACCTGCCGTCCCGCAAGCACGGCAACCCCCCGCAGTAGTCCGCGGCCCCGCAGCAACCCTGCAAGGCCCCGCGAAGACCTGCCGAGAAGACGGAGACATTCATGAGCACTGCCACCGCGTCCGTGCTGCGCGTCGAGAAGGGTCTGGCCGACCCCGAGGAGCTGGCCGCCATAACGGCGGTGCTGCTCGCCCGCGCAGCGGCGCAGCCCGCCGACGCCCCCGCCCGCCACCGCCGCGACACCGCGGGCTGGCGCCGCCTGGAGCGCACCCCCGGCTTCCGCGCGCCCCACAGCTGGCAGGGCTGATCCGCAGGCCCGCACACGCCGAAGGGCCCCGCACTCCTCACGGAGTGCGGGGCCCTTCGTGCATCCGGACCCGGGAGGGACCTACCGCAGGCGCGCCATCAAGGCGTGCTCCACCAGAGTGATCAGCGCACTCTTCGCATCCGCCCGATGCCGCGCGTCCGTCGTCAGAATCGGGGTGTCGGGTCCGATCTGGAGGGCTTCGCGGACTTCGTCGGGGGTGTAGGGCTGGTGTCCGTCGAAGCCGTTGAGGGCGATGACGAAGGG
>NZ_JBEOVJ010000088.1:0-33242 GCF_040295435.1 Streptomyces sp. NPDC002809 | reverse complement strand
GACGACCGCACGGACCAGGAGGACCCGCGCGGCACCTTCCGGATTGCTCAGGCCCCCGCCGAGGGCAGATCCCTTCCGGGCAGGTGCCCGATCGGCACGGGCCGCTGCCGGTGACCGGCGCACGGCGGACCGGCGGTCCGCCGTGCGGTCTCCGGCCCCGGGCCACGTGACCCTGAGCGGGCGTCACCGGCGGCCGTTCGGTTACGGCGTCACCACGGTGCCCCCGAACGTCACGACGAGGCGGCCGTCAGCAGCGAACGACCAGCCCGGGGCGCCGACGTACGAGGCACACCGGGAGCCGTTCGAACCGGTCCAGAACTGGTTCGAACCGTCGGCGTCACCGACCGTCTTGTCGTTCGACCCACTGCCGCTGCGGCAGGAGGTGTTGTTCCGGTAGACGGAAGTTCCCTTGTCGAAGGAGAAGTTGCGTTCCTCGTTGTCTATGCCGACGTTGTCCGACACCGTCATCGAGCCGGGGTTGCTGTTGTACGTGAATCCGTGATGGCCGTTGTTGTAGGCGATGTTGCGGCGCACGACGTGGTCGACCTCGATGTCGTCGCCGCCGAGCTTGAAGCCGTTGCGGTCGCCGTCGGCGTTCACGGTCCCGTCCGAGAGCGTGCCGTTGCTGTAGGAGAGGGAGTCCTCGATGGTCACGGGGCCGATGGGGCCCGTTTCGTTCTTGGTGTAGAGGTCCCAGCCGTCGTCGATGTTGTTGTGGGACACCGTGTAACGGAAGACGTTTCCGGGGCCTGAGGTGAGCTTCGAGGCGAAACCGTCGGCGTCCTCACCGTCGGAGTCGGCGTTGTCGTGCGACTCCGAACTCAGGATGAGGTTGTCGGCGGGCCACTCGTCGTCCGGAGTGGTCGAGGCGATCCGTGAGATCTGCAGCCCCGAGTCGTGGTCGAAGCGCGTCACGACGCGTTCGATGATGTTGTTGCTGCCCCCGACGAAGATCCCGTTGTCGCCGGCGTGCTCGACGGTGACCCCCTTGATGTGCCAGAAGGCCCCGTTCACGGCGAGCCCCCGGTTGGCCGGGTCCTCGCTCATCCCCGAGAAGTTCAGCACCGGGACCTCGCCCGGGTAGGCGGCCAACGTCGTGCGGGCACTCGCCGTACCGTCGTTGCCCGGCGCAATGGTGACCGTCTGCGTGTAGTGGTACGTCCCGCCGCGAAGGTAGACCGTCCCGCCGGAGGTGACACGGCTGATCGCCGAGGCCAGCGTCGTGGGGTCCGCCTCCGTTCCGGCTGCGTCGTCGGTGCCGTCGGGCGCCACGTAGAGGGCGGTGGCGTCCAGCGGCACGGAGATGACCGCCGTCCCGCTGCCGAAGGCGCTGCCGCCGGGCAGGCAGGACTCCCCGCCCGCGACGGAACCGGTGCAGACGGCGGGAGATCCTCCTGCCTGGTGCGGAGAGGGCGCGGCCTGAGCGGTCGTACCTGCCACGGCGGCAAGCGAGCCGGCCAGCAGGCTGACGCATGCGATGACGGGTTTGATCTGCATCGTTCGACTCCAGGTGGGGTTGGTTCGTTCGACGAGTTCGTGCGACGGGAGGCAGCGAGGTCATGCGGCTCGGTCGCCTCGCTGTGGGGCGGCGGACCGGGCAACTGTGCTGCGTGGATGGCGACTTCGACACGTGCGCGACCGCGGCCGTGTCAGGGGGAACGTGAGACGCTCCCCTTCTGTCGAGGCTTCAGTCGTGACAACGTGTCTGTTCGAGTTCATGAACAGGTCACACGGAGAGGGGCTCCAAGCAACCCGAGCAAGCGCTTTCTACGGACCATAGAGGCCAGACATGTTCACGTCAATGATATGTATGTGAAACATGATCACGACCACGAACGCATACGTGAGGCACTCCCACCGTCGCCCACGCGACCGCCCCCACGCTCGATCACCCATCGACACAGGTCGCCGGGACGCCCGGACCGGGTCGGCCGACGGGCGCCGCGGAGTGCCGCCCGGCCCGCGTCCGGGCTTCCGCCTCCCCTCTGCCGACGCGGGCCGGGCGCGCATTCCGCTTCAGTCGGGATGCGTCGTACGCGAGTCCCGCTCAGCCCCTTCAGCCACGCGCTTGATGTGCGCCAGCCGCCGGTCCCAGTCGGCGGCGAGGGAGGCCATCCACCGCGCCGTCGCGTCGAGCGCCGCGGGCCGCACCGCGTACCGCACCTCGCGTCCGACCCGGGTGCCGGAGACCAACTCGGCGGCGTCCAGGACGGCGAGGTGCTTGACCACCGCCTGCCGCGAGACGGGAAGCCGTTCGGCGAGCGTCGTCGCGGTGGCCTCGCCCCGCGAGGCGAGCAGATCGAGCAGCTGCCGTCGCGTCGGGTCGGCGAGCGCGCCGAGGACGGTGCCGACGGTCTCGGCGGCGCCGGGCTGCTCCTCCGTCACGTGGCGGGCTGCTCGGCGCGCGTCTTGAGCGCGTCGAGCTCCAGGGGCCAGCCTCCGCTGTGGTCCTTGAGGTTCTGACTGCGCAGTTCCTCGGATCCCGCCAGCGCCTCGAACCCGCTCTCGACGACGCGCAGCCGCGTCCGGTCGCCCTCCTGGGTCAACGTGAACTCCACGAGGGTGCTGTTGTCCTCGCGCAGCTCTTCCCCCGGGAACGCACTGGTCCAGCGGTATGCCAGGTACGTCGGCGGCTGGACCTTCTCCACACGCACCGGGAAGTCTCCGTGCTCGGCATGCTTCGCCACCATCGACTCACCCTCTCTTGCCACGGTGCCGGGCAGGCTCGCCTTGTCGGCCACCCAGAAGCCGGGCTGGGCCACCAACGTCCAGACCCGCTCCAGGGATGCCTCGATCAGGGTTTCGCGTTCGATCCGATCCTCGCTCATGAGGTGGCTCCCTTTCATTGCTGCCTTTTACTTGCAACCCAAGAGTTGCACGACGAGACTCCAAACGCAACCTACGAGTTGCACGACGCGCGAAGGTGTCGCGCTTCACGGGTGTCACGAATCACTCAGACTGTTGTTCGTTCGAACGTGTCAGTGGTAGAAATTTGCCATGAGTGTCGCCAACCGTCTGGACCTGACCCTGCGACTGGTGCAGGGCTCCGACCGGGTCTCCGTATCGGAGCTCTCGCAGCGCCTGGGCGTGTCGGAGATGACCGTGCGCAGGGATCTGGATGCCCTGGAGAGCCAGGGCCTCGTGCGGCGCGTTCACGGCGGAGCCGTGGCAACCCGCTCCCGGGCCGAGGACGCCGGCTTCTCGGCGCGAGAACCGTGGCAGGCCGCCACGAAGGACCGCCTGGGTGGTGCTGTTGCCACGTTGGTGGAGCCGGGATCACGGGTGCTGCTGGATGCGGGCACCACGACGGTGCACGTTGCCGAGCACCTGGCGGACCGGGCCCCGCTGACGGTCGCCGTGCTGAGCCTTCAGGCCGCGGTGTGCCTGGCCGACCGGCCCGGGATCGACCTCCTGGTCGTGGGCGGGCGCTCCCGGCCCGGCGAGCGTTCCCTCGTCGGCCCGTTGGCGCTGCGCACGCTGGAGTCCCTGGCCTTCGACTGCTTCGTCATGTCCATCGGGGGTGTGCACGCCGAGCACGGCTGGTCGGAGTTCTCCCTGGACGACGCCGCCGTCAAGCAGGCCGGGCTCGCCCGGGCCGACCACACCATCGCGGTGGCGGACGCGACCAAGCTCGGCGTGCGGGCCTTCAGCCGGGTGGCACCCCTCAATGCCGTGCACCGCTTCGTCACCGACCGGGCCGCCGGCAGCGCCGGCACACATCCCAGCGGTCCACAGACCCTGGACGCCCTGCGTGAAGCAGGTGTCGAGACCGTCCTGGCCTGAACCCCACCCCACCCCGATTGAGGAGTGCGCCGTCATGGCCACCGATCCCCGTTCGCTGATGATCCTCGTCGCCGGCCCCTACCGATCGGGCACCGGCGACGACCCGCACAAACTGGAGGCCAACGTCCGCGCGATGAACGAGTCGGCCCTGCGCCTCTTCCGCGCCGGGCACCTGCCCGTCACCGGCGAGGCGCTCGCCCTGCCCCTCCTGAACACGGCGGGAAGCACCCGGCCGGGCGACCCGCTGTTCGACGAGATCTTCCACCCGGTCGCCGAGCAGCTGCTCGCCCGGTGTGACGCCGTTCTGAGGATCGGCGGCCCGTCCGAGGGGGCGGACCGCATGGTCGCCCAGGCCTGCGCCCAGGGCAAGGCCGTCTACAGCGACCCCGCCGACGTGCCGGACGCCCGATGACCGCCGGCCTCGACACCCCCGACCGCCGTGGCCGCACAGGCCTGGACCGGCACGGCCTCGACCTGGCAGGCAACCCGCGCGTGCGGATCCGCAGCGTGGAGGTGCTCTCCTGCGACTGGTACGTCCTGCGCAAGACGACCTTCGACTACGAGCACACCGACGGGCACATCAGCCGTGAGCAGCGGGAGACGTACGACCGCGGCGACGGAGCGACCATCCTGCTCCACAACACAGACCACCGCACCGTGCTGCTCACCCGTCAGTTCCGTCTGCCCGCCTACGTCAATGGGCACGCCGACGGGATGCTCCTGGAGACTGCGGCCGGGCTTCTCGACGGTGACAGCCCGCACACGGCGATCCGCCGCGAGGCCGCCGAGGAGACCGGACACCTGATCGGCACGCCCGAGCACGTCTTCGCCGTCTACATGAGCCCCGGTTCCGTCACTGAGCGCCTGCACTTCTACGCCGCTCCGTACGACCCGGTGGACAATCCGACCGGGACGACGGGAGTGGCGGCCGAGGGCGAGGACATCACCACCGTCGAGCTTCCGTTCGACGAGGCACTGGCCATGGTGCGCAACGGTACGATCGTCGACGCGAAGACCGTCATGCTGCTCCAATGGGCGGCCCTCGACGGCCCGTTCCGACAGTCCGGCCCTCTCCCCCACCACAGCTGACCAGGAACGCGGCACCCCCGCCGGCGGATACCGGGGCGCCTCCGGGACGACGCCCGGCGGTCAGAGGCCGGCGAGCAGGCCGGCGAGCGGAGCGGGCACCCGGTCGGGATCGAGTGCCTCGACGAGGACGCGGCCATAGTGGATCTTGCGCCCCTTCTTCGTACCGAGAAATCTCCGCAGGTGCTGCTGCGGGGTACGGCCCTGTTGGGCGGGCTGGTGCAGGAAGGTCTGGAGGGCACGCAGGTCACCCTCGGCCTCGATGAGCCCCTCCACCCGCTTCACACCGAGTGCGCGGATGAGCTCGTCCTCCAGATCCGCCGTGCAGACGAAGAACTCCCGCTCCGCGGCATCTGCGCGTTCCAAGCCGCGTGTGTAGTAAGGCCGTTCCGCCTCGTCACACAGGCCCGTGAGGCGGAGGTCAAGTCCCGGCGGCCCGAGCAGGCGGGCATAGCGCCCGACACTCGTCGCACCGCCCATCGGCAGGACGCAGATCCCTTCGGCCGCCAGGTTCCGGCCGCACCCCGCGGCCAGGGCGTTGACGGCAGCGGCGTCGCTCGGCCCCTCCAGCAGGACGGCTGTCCGTACGGAAAGCCGAGCGGCCAGTTCGCGTGCCGGTTCAGCGGAGCCGCCGGCTGCCCACGCAGTGACGGCCTCCTGGAACAACCCCATGTCAGCCACGGGACGAGTCTCCGTCATTCCCGGCCACGGCGGTAGGGAATTTCCGCCGACTGCGATGTGCACTGACCGGGGCGTCAGCGCACCCGGTCGTAGACCATGGCCATCTCTCCCAGCGTGCCCGTCTCCTGGTGCGTGAGCGTCCATGTCGAAGCCGGGAGACCGTCGTCGAACAGTCGCTGTCCACCACCGGCGATCTCGGGAAAGATCATGAGGTGGAGCCGGTCGACCAGGTCCGCCGAGAGGAGGGCCTTGATGACACTCGTACTGCTGTTGACGAGGATGTCGCCCGCGCCGGTGGTCCTGAGCTCGGTGACGACGTCCGCGGCGGGTGCGTTCACCAGACGGGTGCGTTCCCACGGCGCTTCGGTCAACGTGGTCGAGAAGACCACCTTCTCTGCATCCACCAGCCACTTCGCGTATCCGCGATCGCGCGGGTCGGCGCTCTCGTCCTCGGCCACCGAAGGCCAGTACCCCAGGAACCCCTCGGCGTTGATCCGGCCGAGCACCGCCGTCGTCGCGCCCTCCCAGATGCGGGTCAGGTGGTCTCGCGCGACCTCGGTGGTCACGTACGGGGCGAACATGCCGAAATCGCTGGGTCCGCCGGGGCCGTTGTAGCGCCCGTCGAGCGTCAGGCTCAGGTTGGCGGTCACCTTGCGGCCGGTCGAGCCGGTCATCTCTTGCTCCTCGTGTCGGTGCCGGTGGTGCTGTTGGTGTTGGTGTCGGTGGCGCTGTCAGTGCCGGGGGTGCTGTCGCCGATGTCGTTGCCGTGGTTGTCGTGGTTGTCGTTGACGGCGTCGTTGTCGTCGTTGCCCTGCGGCTCCGCAGCGAGGATCGCCGCCAGCCTTTCGAGGCACTGGCCGAAACCGATCTCGATGCCCGCGACGAAGTCCGCGGAGTCGACCGTGCTGTCGGTGATCCGCCAGTGGACGTCGAGGTCCGTGCCTGCGTCGGTGGTCCGCAGGTCCAGCGCCACGTGGGCGGTGAACGCGAGGCTGCCGTCGGGCAGCAGCGGGGAGAGCCGGTAGGTGAGGCGCTCGCCGGGGCGCACATCGTCGACGAGCCCCTCCGCACGTCCGGCGATCAGGTCGGAGCCGTCGGTGTCCTCGGCGTCGCGGTACTCCTGGACGACCCGTCCACCCGGTCGGGCCTCGAAGACGATCTCGGAGACGCGCAGGTCGTCGGGGGTCCACCAGCGGGCGAGAAGCGAGGCGTCGGTCAGGTGGCGCCAGACGAGCCCGGGGCGTCCCTTCAGTGAACGGAGAAACCGGAACGAACGGCCGTCGGCCCACCCCGTGGCGTCCGCGGCCAGCCGCTCCGCGCGGAGGCCGATTCCGTACCGGTCGTAGGTCGCACGCGGGCCGCCGGCCTGCTCCGCGATGTCGGCGAGCGTGCCCAGCGCTGCCGCGAGGTCACGAAGCGGGCCTGGGCTGAGCGCGTAGATGCGGCGCCGGCCGGTGCGCTGCGAGGTGACGACACCGGCGCGCTCAAGTGTCTGCAGATGCTTGGTCGTCTGCGGCTGGCGCGCCTCGGCGAGCTGGGCGAGGACTCCGACCGAGCGGGGCCGCTCGGCCAGCAGGCCCACAAGCCGCCAGCGGGCCGGGTCTGCCAGTGCAGCCAGGAGTGCGTCCATGAAACAAGCATTCCCCATGACGAATATTCCGGTCAAGGAATATGTCGGATCGACCGGCACTCACCCATCTCGCGCCCGGCCCGGCCGGGCCCGAGATGCGATCAACGCGCCTCGACAGCCCGCCCGGCCGGACGCCTCGGCCGTCCCCACCGATCGGAACTTGGCGCAGCACCCTGCGGGCTGCCGTGGTCCGCACGCGCGACAAGCCGAACCTCGGCAGCGCTCACGCCAAGGACGCCACCAAGGTTTCGATGCGCACTCAGCCGGCAGGCACCGACGCACAGACAGCTCGCAAGGCGTGCGCCAGCCCCGTCGCGTGAAGGCGATCGAGGTCACGATGGCGCCGCACGCTCACCTCGGCAGCTGCCAGAGCGCATCGCAGGAAGCGGCCGTCCGTACGGAGACCGAGTCGGCGATCGCGCGCACCAGTTCGCAGTTGATCCGGTTGATGTCTTCGCGCACCTCGGTCAGGTCCGGGCGGATCGCCGGCACCTCGGAGGGGTCGGCATCCCAGCGGCTGTGCATCGCGCGCTGCACCCGCTTGTTCGCCTCGATCTGCTCATGGAAGATCCGGACGGTCTCCCCCGGTTCGCCCCCCGCCTCGCGCGCCTGCCGGGCCACCGCGTCGAGGACCTGCCGCTCCCGCGCCGGATCGTCGACGGGGCTGCCGGTTCCCCATTTGGCGGCGGCGACAAGATCCGCGGTGGCAAGCCGCTGGGCCGAGAGATCGACGAGCAGGTGGAGCCGGTCGTATCCGCTCCGGTTCGCTCCGGCAACGGGAGCCACCGGCGACGGGGCAGCAGCCGCGTTCGTACCTGCGAGGAACAAGGTGGCGGCGACAGCGCCGGCGGTCAGCAAGCGCGTGGAGTGCGCGATCGGCCGCATGCGGCGATCGTACGGTCGCCGCATGACGGCGACCGACGCCACACGCGGAGTCGGTGGGTTGCGTTCCGCAAGGCGGTCCCTGATGACGCAGGCGCACCCCGCGTCGGGGCGGCCTACCGCCTCCCGTTCCGGGCAGGCACTCGACTCCCCCGCCGCGCCCGGCGTTCGGTCAGGTGCCGAGCGTCCCCGCGAGGGCCGCGAGGCCGTCCCGGTAGATGCCATCGAACAGAGCGATCGCCTCGCTGTCGCTCGTGCCGTCCGGAGTGAACGTCCCCGACCATTCCACCCGGCCACCTTCCGGACCCAGGTCGATGACCCGCAGCGTCGAGAGATAGCCGGTGACGGGAAAGGGCGCCTGCGCGATGGAGTAGCGATACGTGCGAGTGGCCTCGTCGAAGGCTTCGAGGCGTTCGACGATGACGCCGCCATCGGCGTTCGTCAGCGTGCGCAGCCGTCCACCGTCGCTGAGCCGGCTGTCCGTGATGTACGGCAGCCAGTCGGGAAGGGAGCCGAAACCCCCGATGAGTTGCCAGATCCGGCCCGCGGAATGCGGCATGTCGAGAGTGACGGTGGTGGAAGCCATGGTGTCTCCTTGCGGGGTGGATGCGCGGTTCAGCTGGTGGGTACGGGGGCGTCGCGGGCGATGATCTTCTGGTCGCGCAGGGCCTTCCAGAAGGCGTGCGGCACGTCCTGGGCGAGAGCGCCGAGGTCCTCGGCGATCCGGCTGGGCCGGGTGGCGCCGGGGATGACGGCGGCGACTGCGGGGTGGGCCAGCACGAACTGGAGGGCGGCGGCCTTGATGCCGATGCCGTTCTCCCCGGCGAGTGCCTTGATACGGCCGACCTTGTCGATGACGGCAGCGGGCGCTGCGGCGTATTCGAAGTGGCTGCCGCCCGCGAGAATGCCGGAACTGTAAGGACCGCCCACGACGATGTCGACGTCCTGCGCGGCCGCGGCGGGGAGCAGCCGCTGGAGGGCCCGTTCGTGGTCGAGCAACGTGTAGCGTCCGGCCAGCAGGAACGCGTCCGGCCGCGGCTCGTCCAGGTCCAGCGTCATCTCCAGCGGCTCGACCTTGTTGACGCCGAGCCCCCAGGCCCTGATGACGCCCTCGTCCTTGAGCCGTGCGAGTGCGCGGAAGGCTCCGGTACGGGCACTCTCGAAGACGTTGACCCACTCGTCGCCGTAGAAGTCCTGGGCGATGTCGTGGACCCAGACGATGTCCAGCCGGTCCGTCCTCAGCCGCTTGAGGCTGTCCTCGACGGAGCGCAAGGTGGCGTCGGCGCTGTAGTCGTTCACGATCTTGTTGGGACGCCCGTGCTCGAACAGGGCCCCCTTGTCGCCGAGTTCACGGCTCGCGGGGTCCTCGACCTCGTCGAGGACGACCCGCCCGACCTTGGTCGACAGGACGAACTCGTCGCGGGGCTGCTGCGCAAGGACGTCACCGAGGCGTATCTCCGCGAGGCCCGCGCCGTACAGCGGTGCGGTGTCGAAGTATCGGATGCCCTGGTCCCACGCGGCCTGCACGGTGGCGGCGGCCTCGTCGTCAGGGATGGAGCGGAACATGTTGCCGAGGGGGGCGGTACCGAAGCCGATGCGGCCGGGGAGCAGGGAGCGGATGCTCATGGGGGACCTCAATCAGTCACTGATGGTGGGGGGACCGCGCGGAACAGCGAAGACGGAGTCATTCGTCCGGCCAGTCGTGCCGGGAGCGAATCACGATGTCGTCCGGCCCCTGGGGTGGGTGGCGGCGCTTACCCCGGGAACGATACTTGCAGACGCGGGCTATAAGCAAACGCGTAATATCGGCGCACGCCCACCCGCCCGTCAGTACGTACGCGGAAGGCGGGGTGCGGAAGGCGGGGTGCGGGGCGCGGAGTGCGGAGTGCGGAGTGCGGCCAACGCCCGAGGCCGCCGGAGGAGCCGGATACCGGACGACGCGGACGTCGGCAACGAGCCCCCGGCCGCAGCCGCCGGTAGCGCGCCGACTGCCGGGACAACGCGGCGCGGGGCTGCCGGTCGTCGCGGAACGCGTCGCCTGCCGTGAGCGAGCCGCTCGTCGGCAGGCGGGGACGGCCACCCGGACCGGCCGGCCCGGGAGCTGCCTATGCCGACCGCAGCGGCGGGACGTCCCTCGCGATCGCGGCGGCGTGCAGCAGAATGTTCGGCTCGGCGCCGGGGTCCTCGGCCGTGACGACGCCGGCCGCCTCGTGGTCGAAGCCTGCCGGCCAGATGGTGAGGTTGCCGGCCAGGGCTCCCTCCAATCGCGCACGTGTCAGGTCGGCGCCCGTGAGGTCGGTTCCGCGGAGGTCGGCCAACCTCAGGTCCGCACCGGCGAAGGTGGCACAACGGCACTGCGCCTTGCGCAGGTTGGCCTCCCGCAGGTCGGCGTCGGAGAAGTCGGATTCACTCAGGTCGGTCCTGACCAGGCGGGCACCGCGCAGGTCGGCCTCGATGCAGCGGGTCTTGTGGAGCACCGAGCTCCCGAGTTCCACGTGCCGCATGTTGGCTGCGATCAGCGACGCCCCGGTCAGGTCGACCTGATAGATGCTCGCCGCCTCCAGGCATGCGCCGTCGAAGTTGATGTGATGCAGCGACAGTCCGTCGCAGTCCGCCCGGCGCAGGTCGGTGTAGCTGACGTTGAGCCAGTCGGATCCGCGGTCCTTGCACAGGGCGCCCAGACAGGTGAGCGCCACCTGGGCATCCGCGGTCCGGGTCTCCAGCGGCCCCACACGGTTGATGGCGGTGTGCGCCGCCGGCGAGTCCGGCATCTGCGGGGGCCACGGCAAGTGCGTCCGAAGGAAAGCGGCCATGATCGAGACGACCGCCTCCCGGTCGTGGGGCGAATGGTCCGCGATCCGCCACAGCGCATAGAGACCGCCGATCCGCACATCCAGCTTCTCGTTGCCCAACTGGTCGACCGCGCGGCCGAACCTGTCGGTGAAGTGTCCCTCGCGGGTGGCGTTCAGCCCCTCCTGATTGACTCTCAGCTGTCGCCAGGTGGCGTACACCCCGAAGAGGACGACGGCGCCGCCGACCGCCTGCAGGAGCGTCGTGCGTACGTTGTTCACGGCCCCTACCCGGTCGGCGGCCCCGATCCGGGCACCTGCGAGGTCGTGGTCGACCACCAGTCCCGGCAGCACCACGACCACCACGGTCAGTGCGGCGAGCACGGCCAGGACCGCCGCCACTGCGACGAGGACCGGACTCACTCGACGACGCCGACCGGCAACCGACAACCGGCCGCCCCGAACAGATGCCCCCGTATCCATGCGCACATGATCGCAGGACGGCAGGGAGCGGGTGGAGCATTCCGGTCATCCTCCTGCCCCCGCGGACCCCGTCAGTGCCCGCCTTCGATGGACAGCCCTTCACGCAGAACCGTGCTCAGGGCAGTCGGTTCGCGGCCGATCAGGGCTGCCAGTGTCGGACTGGCGGAGTCACTCGACGACGCCCCCGGCCGGCCTCTCTGCCGTCCTCGCGGCCGCCTTCGGGCGGAGGCCCGACGGGACCGCCCCGGACGATCCGTACACACTCCTGCCTGCAGCCGGCCGAGGCGGCGGCGAATGCCTGAACGCCGTGCAGCCTGACCCGCCGGTCAGCCGGCCACCGCCGTTCCCAGGTGATCCCGGTACTCCCGGGCCGTCACCACCAGTGCGTCGAGCAGGTCCCTGGTCCGGACGAGGTCGTCGATGTGCGTGGAGAGACGGTCGCGCTCCTGCGCCATCCGCTCCAGCGCGGAGTCGGAGTTCTCCCTGCTGGGCGCATCGACGCAGGGCAGCAGTTCGACGATGGTGCGGCTCGACAGGCCTGCCGCGTAGAGGCGCTGGATGAACGCGACCCGTTCGACCTCGTCGTCCGTGTAGTGCCGCTGCCCGCTGGAACTGCGGTTACTGGCGAGCAGACCCTGCTCCTCGTAGTAGCGCACGGACCGGATGCTGACCCCGGCCCGTGACGCGAGCTCCCCGATGCGCACGAAACCCTCCCGGTCGTGTCCTGCGTCACAGACGCTTGCCTCTCACATCAATGTGAGGTTTTAGCGTAACTGCATGCCCGAGGTACGGGCACCGCTGAACGCGAAGGAGTCCTGACGTGACTTCCCTTTTCACCGGCTACGGGCTGGCCGGCCTGACACTGCCCAACCGAGTGGTCATGGCCCCGATGAGCAGGATCCGGGCCGCCGCCGACGGGCTGGCGACGCCGTCCATGGCCGCCTACTACGCCCAGCGGGCCACCGCCGGACTGATCGTGAGCGAGGGGATCCAGCCGAGCACGATCGGGCAGTCGAATCCGGGGACGCCCGGGCTGCACACCGATGAGCAGGCCGCCTCCTGGCGCCCCGTCACCACTGCCGTCCACGCCAACGGCGGCCGGATCTTCGCCCAGATCATGCACGGGGGCCGGGTCTCGCATCCCGACACCACCGGCGTGCAGCCGGTCGGGCCCTCCGCCGTCCCCGCAGTCGGTGACGTCTTCACCCCCACCGGGCCCCAGCCCGCACCGACACCGCGCGCCCTGGACACCGCCGAGGTGCCCGAGCACGCGCAGTCGTACGCCCGGGCCGCCCGCCGCGCCGTCGACGCCGGCTTCGACGGTGTGGAACTGCACGGCGCCAACGGTTACCTGATCTCGCAGTTCCTCTCGTCCAACGCCAACCTGCGCACGGACCGCTACGGGGGTCCGGTCGCCAACCGGATCCGCTTCGCCGTCGAAGCCGTCGCCGCCACCGTCGACGCGGTCGGCGGTGCCAGGACCGGCATCCGGCTCTCGCCGGGCGGGACGTTCTGGGGTGTCGAGGAAACCGACACGGTCGAGCTCTACACCGCGCTGTTGGCCGAACTGGCCCGCCTCGACGTGGCGTACGTACATCTTGAGGCCACCGTCGACGAAGACGCACTCCTCACCCTGCGCCGGGCATGGCCGGGCGCCCTGATCATCAACCCCACGCTTCCGATGGGCCCCAAGCAGACCGGCCGGGACGACGCCGACCACTGGCTCTCGCTGGGGGCCGACCTCATCAGCTTCGGGCGTGCCTTCATCTCCAACCCCGACCTCGTCGAACGGCTGCGCGCCGGGCTTCCGATCGCCCCCGTCGACGAGGCCACGTACTACCAGGGCGGCGATGCGGGCTATCTGACCTACCCCGCCCATCAGTACGCGGCCTGACTCCCCGCCCCGGCTCCCCCACCGAGCGCGCCTCGCTCCCGGTGGGCGGCCGGTGCGTACCCCGACGGGCTGTCAGTACACCGCGGTGAACGGTGAGGTGGCGCCCGGAAGCCCGGTCCATCAGCGGCCCGATGACCTCCGGGCGCGCGGTGCGCGCCCGCCCGCGCCCCGGCTCCGGTCCGGCCCATGCCCGTCTCCTTCCACCGGGGGTCCCGCCGGTGCGGACGGACGTCCTGTTCCGCCGCCCGCATCGGAGCACGTCGGGCCACCGCGGAGTTGCCGCCGAGCCGGTGTCGCGGCACGTGACGCACGCCATCCTTTGCCCCCACGATCTCTGGGAAGGTCTCCGGTACGGTGTCGAACGCTCCCGGCCCGAGAACCACGGAGCACTTCGCCACCGCCACGTGACCACCGGATGCCGCCACGCGCATCCCGTGCGACATCGCCTGTCCTGAGGCCACGCGCCCGCGACACGACTGGGGAGTTTGATGTTCGACAAGGTTTTGGTCGCCAACCGCGGGGAGATCGCGATCCGCGCATTTCGTGCGGCGTTCGAGCTCGGAATCTCCACTGTGGCCGTGTACCCCCACGAGGACCGCAACTCCCTGCACCGGGCCAAGGCCGACGAGGCCTACCGGATCGGGGAGGCCGGGCATCCGGTACGGGCCTATCTCTCGGTCGACGAGGTGATCAAGGCCGCCCGGAAGGCGGGGGCGGACGCGATCTACCCGGGGTACGGCTTCCTGTCGGAGAATCCCGACCTCGCCGCAGCGTGCGCGGACGCCGGGATCACCTTCGTCGGCCCGCCGGCACCTGTGCTGAACCTGACAGGGAACAAGTCCCGGGCGGTCGCGGCCGCCAGGGCGGCCGGCGTGCCGGTGCTGAAGTCGTCCGAGCCCTCGGAGGACGTCGACGCGCTCGTCGCGGCCTCGGACGACATCGGCTTCCCGGTCTTCGTGAAGGCCGTCGCCGGTGGCGGCGGGCGCGGGATGCGCCGGGTCGCGGAGCCGGGTGAGCTGCGTGAGGCGATCGACGCCGCGATGCGCGAGGCCCACTCCTCGTTCGGCGACGCGACGGTCTTCCTGGAGCAGGCGGTGATCAATCCCCGCCACATCGAGGTACAGATCCTCGCCGACGCCGAGGGCAACGTCGTCCATCTCTACGAGCGGGACTGCTCGTTGCAGCGCCGCCACCAGAAGGTCGTCGAGATCGCGCCCGCCCCGAACCTGGACCCGGACCTGCGGGACCGGATCTGTGCCGACGCCGTCGCCTTCGCGCGCCACATCGGATACGTGAACGCGGGCACCGTCGAGTTCCTCGTCGACGAGCGCGGCAACCACGTCTTCATCGAGATGAACCCGCGCATCCAGGTCGAGCACACCGTCACCGAACAGGTCACCGGACGCGACCTGGTGATCGCACAGCTGCGCATCGCCGCCGGCATGACGCTGCCCGACCTCCATCTGACGCAGGACGACATCACCCTCAACGGCACCGCCCTGCAGTGCCGAATCACGACGGAGGACCCGGCCAACGGGTTCCGGCCGGACACCGGCACCATCTCCGCCTACCGCTCCCCCGGCGGGCCCGGCGTCCGGCTGGACGGCGGAACCGTACACACCGGCGCCGAGGTCTCGGCCCACTTCGACTCGATGCTGGTCAAACTGACCTGCCACGGGCATGACTTCACCAACGCGGCCCGCCGCGCGCGCAGGGCGATCGCCGAGTTCCGGATCCGCGGGGTGGCGACCAATCTGCCGTTCCTGGGAGCCGTGCTGGACCAGCCCGACTTCCGGGCGGGGCACATCACGACCAGCTTCATCGAGGAGCACCCGGAGCTCATCCGGGCCCGCCCGTCGGCCGACCGGGGCAGCCGCATGCTGGGCTACCTCGCGGAGACCACCGTCAACCGGCCGTACGGTCCCCGGCCCGCCGTGATCGACCCCGCCGAGAAGCTGCCCGCCCTGCCGGCCGGTACACCGCAGGCAGGGTCGCGGCAGCGCCTCGCGGCCATCGGGCCGGAGGCCTTCGCCGCCGAACTCCGGGCCCGGTCGGCCGTCGCCGTCACCGACACCACGTTCCGCGACGCCCATCAGTCGTTGCTGGCCACCCGGGTACGTACCCGCGACCTGCTGGCCGTCGCCCCGCACGTCGCCCAGACCGTGCCACAGCTCCTGAGCATCGAGTGCTGGGGCGGGGCCACCTACGACGTGGCGCTGCGCTTCCTGGCCGAGGACCCGTGGGAGCGGCTGGCCAAGCTGCGGGAGGCGGTGCCGAACATCTGTACGCAGATGTTGCTGCGCGGTCGCAACACGGTCGGCTACACGCCGTACCCCACCGAGGTCACCGAGGCGTTCGTCGCCGAGGCCGCGGCCACCGGAATGGACATCTTCCGGATCTTCGACGCTCTCAACGACGTGTCCCAGATGCGCCCGGCCATCGACGCCGTCCGCGCCACCGGCACCTCGGTCGCCGAAGTGGCCCTCTGCTACACCGCGGACCTCTCGGACCCCGCCGAGACCCTGTACACGCTGGACTACTACCTGCGTCTCGCCGAACAGATCGTGGAGGCCGGCGCCCATGTCCTCGCCATCAAGGACATGGCCGGGCTGCTGCGCCCGCCGGCGGCCCGTACCCTCGTCACCGCGCTGCGCGAACGGTTCGACCTGCCGGTCCACCTGCACACCCACGACACCGCGGGCGGGCAGCTCGGCACGCTGATCGCCGCGATCGACGCGGGCGTGGACGCGGTGGACGCGGCGGTCGCCTCCATGGCCGGCACCACCAGCCAGCCCCCGTTGTCGGCGCTGGTGGCCGCCACCGACCACACGGAGCGCGCGACCGGCCTCTCCCTCCAGGCGGTCGGCGACCTGGAGCCCTACTGGGAGGCGACCCGCAAGGTGTACGCCCCCTTCGAATCCGGACTCGCCTCGCCGACCGGCCGGATCTACCACCACGAGATCCCCGGCGGACAGCTGTCCAACCTGCGCCAGCAGGCCATCGCCCTCGGCCTGGGCGACCGCTTCGAACTCATCGAGGACTGCTACGCCGCGGCCGACCGCATGCTCGGCCGGCTGGTGAAGGTGACGCCGTCGTCGAAGGTGGTCGGCGACCTCGCGCTGCACCTGGTGGGCGCGGGGGTCGAGGCGTCGGACTTCGAGGCGGACCCCGGCAAGTTCGACGTACCCGACTCGGTGATCGGATTCCTGCGGGGTGAGCTGGGCGACCCGCCCGGCGGATGGCCGGAGCCCTTCCGTACCCGCGCGCTGCAGGGCCGTCCTGCACAGGCTCGGACGCCGCACCTGTCGGAGGAGGACCTCGCAGCGCTGCGGGAGTCGCCGCGCGCGACTCTGAACCGGCTTCTGTTCCCCGGCCCCACCAAGGAGTTCAACGCCCACCGCGAGGCCTACGGGGACACGTCCGTGCTGCCTACGCAGGACTTCCTGTACGGCCTGGAGACGGAGACCGAGCACACGGTCACGCTCGATCCCGGTGTCACGCTGCTGATCGAGCTGGAGGCCATCTCCGAGGCGGACGAGCGCGGCTTCCGGAGCGTACTGGCCACCCTCAACGGGCAGTTGCGGCCGGTTTCGGTACGGGACAAGTCCGTGGCCACCGACGTGAAGGCGGCGGAGAAGGCGGACCGCGGCAACGAGGGCCATGTCGCCGCGCCGTTCGCCGGCGTCGTGACCCTCCAGGTGGAGGAGGGTGCGTCGGTGTCGGCCGGTCAGACGGTCGCGACCATCGAGGCGATGAAGATGGAGGCATCGATCACCGCGCAGGCCGCGGGAACGGTCGGGCGGCTGGCGATCGGCAAGGTGCAGCAGGTCGAGGCCGGTGATCTCCTCATCGAGATCGGCTGACGCTCCGGGCCCGCCCGCACGTCCTGGGGCGGGCCCTGCGGGCCTGTCTCACCTCAGCCTGAACACCGGCCCGCGCGGTGTGAACGGCAACGAGGCACCCTGCGGGATCAGGAAGGCGTGCTCGCGCCTGATCCGCAGGGTGTCGCACCGGCCGTCGGTGATCAGGAGCAGCGGGGCGGCCGCGGGGAAGTCGTCGGCTCGCCGCAACAGGTCGACGCCCGGCTGGAGTTCGGTGCCCCCGCGGCCGCGGATCCGTACCCGGCCCGCGATCTCGGTCGGCGACAGGTAGCCGGCGTCGTACGGTGCCGCATCGCAGAAGACGACGCGTGCCGCGGGTACGTCACGTGCCTCCGCGTACGAGGCGATGGCACCGAGCGCCTTGCCGAGCAGCGTGCTGTTCATCGAGCCGGAGGTGTCCAGGACGACGCCGAAGGTGCATCACGCCGTCTCCTGCGGGTAGAACTCGTCCAGATCGGTGTACGCGCGGCCCTCGGCGTGCGGAAGCGGCTCGCCGAGGATGTCACCGGCGCCCCTGCCACGCAGGGTGGCCAGGCGGCGCCGTTGCCGCACGTCGCCCGCGATGCGGTCGTACACCTCTGGCTCTAGTCGCGCCCGAGCGCCGTGCACACACATACCTTGTTGCCCTCGGGGTCGGCGAGCACGGTGAACGCAGGGGCCTCCGAGTCATCGACCAGTGTGCCGCCCGCGCCAACGGCTGCGGCGATGCGCTCAGCCGCCACCTCGGGAGCGAGCCACAGATCCATGTGCCAGCGTTGACGCGGGGTACGGTGCGCGTCGGTCTGCTGAAACCACACACTGGGGACACGGTTCTTCGCGTCGAAGACCGAATCGAGTACGGCACGGCCGTCGTCGCCGCTCAGCAACGCCGCCCAGAAGGGACCTGCCGCCGCGTAGTCGGCGGTGTCGAGGCCCAGCTCGAGCTGTGCCACCTCGCCAGGAGCGGCGACCAGGCCGAGATCGCGGGCAAGTACGCTGATGACACCGGCCAGTTCGATGTCCTTGGAAGTGATCCATCGGCAACCGGCTTCGTCGACGGTGAACAGCGCCAGGTCGATGCTGCCGTTCCCCAGCGTGATCACCGGTACGTCATGACCGACGGCGGCGCCCACCTGCGCGACCGCGGCCACGAACGTGGCACCGGCCACGGCGTCCGCGGCCCGGTATCGAGCAGCGAGGGGCTGGGCAAGCTTGCGCCAGTCCTGGAGCCCTCCCGCGATCTCGGCGAGAATTTCGGAGTTGCTGAGCTTGTCCATGCCCCTCATGGTTCCAGCGACGCCTGGTCTCGGCACTGCCCGTGCACCGTGTCGCCGGGCCGAACTGCGCTCCCCTCGTTCTGCGCCAGGTGTCCGCTGCCGCAGGAGCCGAGGCCGAGCACGCCCTCGGCCGCCGGACCGTGACCGGGCAGACCTTCGGCTGAGCATCGGCACCGGTACCCGGGCCGGACTGCCCGGACAGGCCGGTCGGGCCGCGGCCATCGGCCGTTCCGGTCAGGCCTCGTCGGCCGGAAGGGCGTACAGCCGGGGAAGGTTGACGACGATCGCCTCCTGGGTGCTGCGGGCGATGACGACGACGGCTTCCTCGGTGGGATCGGGGTTCTCCTCCCGATGCGGCACGAAGGGCGGCACGAAGATGTAGTCGCCGGGTGAGGTGCGGAGCCGTACTTCCTCCGGCTCGTCTCCCGAACCGTCGAGGAAGACGAACTCGGGGTGTCCGCTCACCACATGGATGGCGGTCTCGGACTCGCCGTGGTGGTGATCGGAGGAGGAGGTCGCGGGGGCCACATGGGTCTGGCCCATCCACAGCTTCTCGGAGCCGACGGTCTTTCCACTGATTGCGGCGAACCTGCGCATCCCTCCGGTCTGGGCGGTGTCGCCGTCCAGGGCGTCCGCACGGACGTGGTGCACGCGGGTGCGCAGGGGCGCGTCGGGGCGGCCCGGGGTGTCGTGGAGGTGGGGGTGAAAGCCTTCACCGGGGGTCGTCAACGGCTCGCTCATGGCAGGGACGCTAGAGCGGCACGGAAAAGGATGTCAAGAGGTGTCCTTTGCGCTTCACCTGCGGCAATGTTGCCGCAACGTAGGGACGGAACCGCTGGAAGCCCCTCGCCGCGGACGGGCGTTCGGGCATGATGTGGGCATGCATATCTCCGCCAAGGCGGACTACGCCACGCGGGCCCTCCTGGAGCTCGCCCGTGAGCCTGGCCGTCCATTGACCTGTGAGGCCATCGCATCCTCGCAGGAAATCCCGTTCCGGTTCCTGAAGTCCGTGGTGGGCGAATTGCGCAGAGCCGGACTGGTGCGCAGCCAGCGCGGCTGCGAAGGCGGTTACTGGCTCGGCCGGCCGGCCGGGGAGATAGCCCTGCTGGACATCGTGCATGCCGTCGACGGCGAAGTGATCACACTGCGCGGCGAGTCGCTGGAAGGACTCGACTACCCCGGTCCCGCCGTGGCCCTGCCGGGGGTGTGGCGTCGGGTCGAGGCGGAGACAGTCGCCGTCCTGGGCGGGCTCACCCTGGCGTCGCTGCTGCCCGAGGACGCGCCGGCGCGGCAGTCCGGGGTCGGCGTCTCGTGACAAGGCCACCGCAACTGCCGCCCGTGGTGGAGGTGGTCGAGTACACCGACCCGATGTGCCCCTGGGCCTGGGGGTCGGAGCCCGCTTTCCGCAGACTGCGGACGGCCCTGGCCGGCCGGGTCGTCTGGCGACGGGTGTACGCGATCCTCTTCGACCACGACGAGGCCCCGGCCCCCGATACGGCAGCCGAAACGGCCTGGTACGCGCGGTACGTGGAGGAGATCAGCGGGCACACCCTTGCTCCCCGTGCGGTCCGGCTCAGCCGTGTCGCGGCCAGTTCCTGGCCCTCCTCGCTCGTCGCCAAGGCTGCGGAACTCCAGGGAGACGAGGTGGCCGAGCGCGTGCTGCGCCGGTTGCGGGAAACCGTTTTCGTGCTCGGCGACCCGGCGGACACCGCCGCGCGCGCACTGGCCGCGGCACGGGGCGTTCCGGGGCTGGATCCGGGCCGGCTGATGTCCGACGCCGCCTCCGACGAGGTACTCGACCGGGTGCGCGCCGACCGGGCGGAGGCCCGCCGGCCGGTGCCCGAGGTGCTGTCCGTACCGGGAGGGTCGCCCCATCCCGGCGCGGCGAAGGAGACTCTCGACGGCGGGTACCGGTACGCGCTTCCGACGCTCCTGGTCCGCTCCCCCGCCGGAGACCGGGCGGTGCCCGGCTGGCGGCCCTTCGCGGCGTACGAGGCTGCCGTCGAGGCGCTCTGCCCCGGGCTGCTGAGCCCTTGTCGGCCACTGTCGCCGAACGAGGCACTGGATCGCCATCGGAGCCTGACCGGACCGGAGGCGGAGCAGTTGGTGCAGGGCGGCCGGCCGCCGTCGGAGGCGGTCCGGGTGGATACCGGGAACGGTCCGCTGTGGCTGCATCCAGAGGAGGCCGCGGCATATCCCGTCACCATCCCCCGGGCACCGGCAGGGCTCTGACCTGCGGTCAGGGCCCGTCCCACCGAATGAGACACCAAATGGTGTCCATTGACAGACCCGCACGACGGCCCGCAGGATGAGCCCATGCTCACGACGCACCCCGGTGTGGAGTGCCGATATGTGGATCTTCGGCGCACCTCCAGCGCACTCTGTCGCTGATCGCCCACCGCTCCGATCCGCAGGTTCCGCCTGACGCCCGCCGGCAGCACTGACTGCCCGCTGTCCAGCTGAGCCGCGCCGGTCCTGCGAGCTCTCACCTCCGCGCTCCCTCGCGCAGCGTCGCGCACCGGATGCCGCAACCCGGCCCTTCCTGGCCTCCTGCGCCCCTTCGGGGCGCGCGCCGCCCGCCGCGCCTCCGCCGGGAGGCCCGTCGATCCAACCCCGCGCGACCTTCCGCAGGCGCGTCCGCGGTCCGACTCGAGCCGCAGTAGTCACCACCCGTCGGCCCACCCGAACAACTCTCCCCCTCCTTGCCGCACCGGCCGCCCCCTGCCGTACCCACCTGCCTTTCGTCCGCCCCTTATCTCCCGGTATCTTGCGATCCGGTTTCGGGGCCTCGCCACAGAGAGAATGAGATGTCCCCACGACTCACGACGTCCCGCCCCGGAGTGAACTCCCGGACGGCCCGGCGGGCCGGCGGCCTGCGGACCGCCGCCCTCGCAACCACCTTCGCCGCTCTGCTCACGCCCGTCCTGAGCGCCTGCGGCGGCGACGTCTCCGCCTCCGCCGGCGGCTCCACGCTGAAGTGGGCCTCCTCGTACTTCCCGGCCCATTGGGACCCGGTGGTCTCGGGCAGCGGCGCACAGTTCAGGGAACTGGCGCTGGTGTACGCCTCGTTGACGCGCACCGACGAGGACGGCAAGGCCGTCCCGGACCTCGCGGAGAGCTGGAAGTACAACGCCCGCGGCGATCAGATCACCTTCCACATACGCCCCGGCCTGAAGTTCAGCGATGGCGCGCCGGTCGACGCCGCGGCGGTCAAGGCGGCCATCGTGCGGGCCCAGAAGCAGAAGAACTCCGCCCTGTTCGGTGATCTGACGTCGATCAAGTCGGTGGACGCGAACGGGCTGGACGCGGTCCTCCACCTCTCCCAGGTCGACTACCAGATTCCGCAGCTGCTCGGCGAGCGTGTTCTCCAGATCGCCAGCCCCGAGGCGGCGAAGGACGCGGCAACGCTGGACCAGAACCCGGTCGGTGCCGGACCCTTCATCGTCAAGCAGCTGGTCCCCGGCACCAAGGCCGTCCTGACGAAGAACCCCGACTACTGGGACGCGAAGAACATCCACATCGAGAACGTCGAGCTGAACTCGGCCCCCGACGCCTCGACGGTCGTCTCGGGTCTGCAGACCGGTGTCTACAACTTCGCCGACCTCGATCCGAGCCAGGCCGACGCCGCCGAGAAGGCCGGCCTCGACGTGTTCTCCCAGCCCGGCTTCAACGCCTCCAACCTCAGCCTCAACATCAACAAGGCCCCGTTCGACGACGACCGGGTCGTCGACGCCCTCCGCTACGCGGTCAACCGCAAGGAGTTCGTCGACAAGCTGACCTTCGGCCACGGCGAGGTGACCGACCAGCCGTTCCCGAAGGGATACGTGGCCTACGACCCCGAGTCGGAGAACTCCTACTCGTACGACCCCGCGAAGGCGAAGCAGCTCCTCGCCGACGCGGGCCACGAGGCCGGTGACATCAAGCTGAACCTGGTCATCCCGGCGGAGGACCCCCAGGCCGAGATCGTGCAGTCGCAGCTGGCCGCGGTGGGCATCACCGTCACCATCAAGATCGACAAGAACTGGGCCACCCCGTTCTTCGCCAAGGACCTGGCGTTCTCCCTGTACTCGACGACCGGGCGCGATTCCGCCGTGCAGACGCTCACCGCCCACTTCGGCCCCAATGGCCCGCTGAACCTCAGCACGCCGTACGAGCCGGACGGCTTCGAGGCGGCCGTCGGCAAGGTCCGCCGCACACCGCTGGACTCGCCGGAATACGCCGACACGCTGCAGGAGGCGACCCGGGCGGGCCTGAAGAGCAAGGCGCTGATCTTCACGCACTCCTCGCCGAACCTCTTCGCCAAGAGCAAGCAGCTCTCCGACCTGCCGAAGAACCCCGCCCACATCGACTGGACCGGTGTGACTCTCTCCGGCGGCAACTGACAACCACTCACTGAAGAGAGGAGGCAGCCCCCATGACGACGACCGTTCCACAGGTCACACCCGCCCGGCGTGGCGGGGTGGCCGCGGCCAGGGCACGGCACGGCGCGGGCCGTGTGCTGGCCGCCCTCGCCCGGTCGGTCGCGATCTTCGTGCCCGTGTTCCTGGTCGCGACGTTCGTGACGTTCGCCCTGCGGTCGCTGAGCGGACTCAGCCCGGCGCGCATCCAGCTGGGCGAGGAGGCCACTCCTGAGGCGATCCACCGGATCGAGGCCCAATGGGGCCTCGACAAGCCCTTCCTGACCCAGTACTGGGACTGGTTCTCCGGGGTCCTGCACGGGCAGCTCGGCACCAGCTGGGTCAACGGCGCCGACATCTCGACGCTGATCGGACTCGGTCTGGGAGTGAGCCTCTCGGTCGCGACGTTCGCCCTGATCATCGGGGTGGTCGTCGGATTCGGCCTCGGCACCCTGGCAGCGCTGCGGCGCACCACCGCCGTCGACCGCGCGATCACCGGGTTCGTCACCGTGATCTCGGT
The DNA here is from genome assembly GCF_040295435.1 of Streptomyces sp. NPDC002809. NCBI lineage: Bacteria > Bacillati > Actinomycetota > Actinomycetes > Kitasatosporales > Streptomycetaceae > Streptomyces > Streptomyces sp. NPDC002809. The sequence continues at coordinate 9,960 of NZ_JBEOVJ010000088.1, read as the reverse complement.
GATGCCGGCCTTCGTCGTCGGCATCGTGCTGGTCGCGGTGCTCGCGGTCGGACTCCACCTGTTCCCCTCCGCCGGCTACATCCCGGCGGAGCAGGGATTCGGCCCCTGGCTCGCACACATCACCCTCCCCGCGCTCGCGCTGAGCTTCGACGTCATCGCGGACGTGGCCCGCCAACTGCGCGCGAGTCTCGTCGCGGCGTACGAGGAGAACTACGTGACGGGCGCGGTGGTACGGGGCCTGAGCCCGCGCCGGATCTTCTTCGGCCACGTCCTGCGCAACGGCCTCGGGCCCACCCTCGCCACGCTCGGTCAGAAGTTCCCGGCGCTGGTCGGTGCGTCCGTCGTGACGGAGTGGATCTTCGGCCTCCAGGGCTTCGGCAGGTTCGCCAACGACTCCGCCCAGGCCGGTGACGTACCGGCGGTGCAGGGCGTCCTCGTGGTGTCGATCGTGCTGGTCGTCTCCTTCAATCTGATCATCAATCTGGTGCTGGCCCGCGTGATGCCGGCATCCCAGCGGGGGGTGTGACCATGGTGCGCCGCGTTCTCGCACTCACGTCCGGACGGATCGCCGTCGCCATCCTGGTGCTGGTCGGACTGCTCGCCCTCCTCGGCCCGTGGCTCGCGCCACAGGATCCTCTGGCCACCGGCGACCAGCCGCTCGCGGCCGTGTCCGGCGCCCATTGGCTGGGCACGGACTACCTCGGCCGCGACGTGTTCAGCCGGCTCCTGGACGGTTCGCGCGTCAGTGTGCTCGGCTCCCTCGAAGTCGCGCTGATGGCGCTGGTCGTCGGCGCGGTCCCCGGCATCCTCTCCGTCTATCTCGGCCGGGTCTTCGAATGGCTCACGCTACGGCTGGCCGACACGCTCGTCGCCCTTCCGTTCCTGCTGTTCGCCATCGCCGTGATCGCGCTGCTGGGCAACGGCATCACCCAGGCCATGCTCGTCACGGGTGCGCTGGTCTCCCCGCTCTTCTACCGGGTGGCCCGCGCCGCCACGCTCGCCGTCGCCCGGTCCCCGTACGTGGAGGCCGCGATCATCTCCGGCGCCTCCGTCGGCTGGGTCGTGCGGCGCCATGTCTGGGTCAAGGTGCTCCCGCCGATCGCGGTCGCGCTCGCGCAGACCATCGGCGTCGGCTTCGTCATCGTGTCCAGCCTGACGTTCCTCGGTATCGGCGTCCAGCCTCCGGCGCCCACCTGGGGCGGGCTGCTCGCCTCGGACCTGGGCTACCTGAGCCACCAGCCGTGGGCACCGCTGGCTCCCGCCCTGCTGATCATGATCACGGTCTGGGCCTGCAATCTCCTGGCCGACGCCATTCGCGACGTATCCGGTGAGGCGGGCCGGGCGCTGGTCAACAGCCGCAGGGCCCGCGCCAACCGCCTCGACAAGACCGGTCCCGTCCCCGCCGGAGGTTCCCTGTGACGACGCTGTCCCCGAACATCACGAGCGGGCGGGCCGAGCCCGCCGTGACCAGCGGCATCACCGGTCCGAAGGCCGCACCGGTGCTCGCCCTTCGCGACGTACGCATCAGCGACCGCGTCACCGACCGGGAGATCGTCCACGGCGTGAGCCTTGAGCTCACGCCCGGCAAGGCGGTCGGCATCGTCGGGGAGTCCGGCAGCGGCAAGACACTCACCTGCCGGGCCGCCCTCGGCATCCTGCCCCCGCACTTCGACGTCTCCCAAGGCTCCATCGAGATCGCCGGGACCGACATCGCGACCCTGACCCTCCGCCAGTGGACCGACCTGCGCGGCTCCACGATCGGCGCCGTGTTCCAGGATCCGGCGTCCTACCTCAATCCCTCGGTCCGGGTGGGCGCCCAGATCGCCGAGGTGCTGCGGGCCAAGCTCGGACTGAAGCGGCGCGAGGCACGGCACCGGGCCGTCGAACTCCTGCGGGCGGTACGGCTGCGCGATCCGGAGCTCGTCTACGGCCAGTACACGTACGAGCTGTCGGGGGGCATGCTCCAGCGCGTCCTGATCGCGGCGGCCATCGCCGTCGAACCTCGGGTGCTCATCGCAGACGAGGCCACGACCGCGCTCGACGTCACCGTCCAGGCCGAGATCCTCGACCTGCTCTCCGAACTGCGCGAGCGGACCGGCCTGGCGCTCGTGGTCGTCTCCCACGATCTGGCCGTCGTCGCCCAGCTGTGCGACGAGGTCCTCGTGATGCGGCAGGGGGACGTGGTGGAGCAGGGCCCGACCCGGTCCGTCCTCCACGATCCGCAGCACGCGTACACCCGGCTGCTCATCGACGAGCACGACCAGTACGGCCTGGAGAAGTTCCTCGCACCGAAGGAGTCGTCGTGACCACCGAGTTCACGGGCGCGCGGCCCTCCGGCCACGAGGAGTCCCCCGGTCCCGTCCTGGACGTCACCGGCCTGGAGGTGCGGTACGGCCGGGGCCGCCGCAGCCGCCTCGCCCTGCACGACGTCTCGCTCAGCGTCTCCCCCGGCGAGACAGTCGGTGTCATCGGCGAGACGGGCTCCGGCAAGTCCACGCTCGCCCGTGCCGCGCTCGGGCTCGTGCCCGTCTCGGCCGGCTCGATCCGCATCGGTGACGAGGACGTGAGCGCGTACGGCCACCGCCAGTGGCGTGGGCTGCGCCGCCGCGGCGTGATCCAGTACGTCTTCCAGGATCCGTTGCGCAGCCTCGACCCGGACCTCACCATCGAGGACTCCCTCGCCGAGCCCCTGCTCGTCCAGGGCGTGCCACGCAAGGAGGCCGCCGCGCGGGCCCGTTCGTTCCTCGGCCGCGTCCATCTCTCCGCGGACCTGCTGGAGCGGCTGCCCGGAGAGCTCTCCGGCGGACAGCGGCAACGTGTCGCCGTGGCCAGGGCTCTCGTCACCGAGCCGAAGGTGGTCATCCTCGACGAGCCGGTCAGCGCTCTGGACTCCGCCAACCGCGTCCAGGTCCTGGAGATCCTCAAGGAGCTCCGGGCCACCGGAGTCGCCCTGGTCCTCATCTCCCACGACCTCGGGTCCGTGGCCGGGACCGCCGACCGCATCGCCGTGCTGTACCGGGGCGAGCTCGTCGAGGTCGGGACCGCCCGGGACGTCATCAACCACCCCCGGCACCCCTACACCCGGCTGCTCGTCAGCTCGGCCCCCACCTTGCGCACAGGCCCCGCCGACCGGGCCGAACGCGAAGCGCTGCGCGCACTGCTGAACGCCTGATCACCCGGTACGGCCGTCCGAGCACGTCACCACCCGGTCGTCCCGACCACCGTCGAAAGGAAACACCCATGTCCCGCACGATCCATCTCGCCCTGCACCCGTACGGCGTCGGAGGCCCCGGGCAGCACGGGCTCTGGAAGGACCCGCTCGTCGCCAAGAACGCCAGTATCGACATCAACTACTACATCCAGCAGGCCCAGGCGGCCGAACACGCGCTCTTCGACGCCCTGTTCGTCGTCGACAGCCAGTTCATCAACGACACCTACCCGTCGCACTATCTCAACCGGCTGGAGCCCCTCACCCTCCTGTCCGCGGTCGCCACGCACACCAAGCACATCGGCCTGGTCGGGACGGCGAGCTCGACGTACAACTCTCCGTTCAATCTTGCCCGCCGGTTCGCCTCCCTCGACCACATCAGCGGCGGTCGCGCCGGATGGAACGTGGTCACCAGCTTCGACACCGGCACCTCCAAGAACTACGGGCTGGACGAGCACCTCGACTACGCCACCCGGTACGGCCGCGCCCTGGAGTTCGTCCAGGTCGCCCGCGGTCTGTGGGACTCGTACGAGGACGACGCCTTCCCCGCAGACGTGGAACGCGACGTCTTCCTCGACCCGGCCAGGCTCCACGCGCTCAACCACGCCGGGGAACACTTCAAGGTTGCCGGCCCGCTCAACATCTCCCGCTCCGCGCAGGGACAGCCCGTCATCTTCCAGGCAGGCGTGTCCGCGGAGGGCCGCGACCTCGCCGCGCGGGTGGCCGAAGGCATCTACGCACCGGGCGGCTCACTGGAGCAGGCGCAGGAGTACTACGCCGACATCAAGACGCGCACCGCCGCCTACGGACGCAACCCCGACCACATCAAGGTCTTCATCCACGGCGGCCCTGTCGTCGGCGCGACCGACGAGGACGCCAGGCGCCGCGAGCGGGAGATCTTCGAGGAGGACAACGACTTCGAACGCAACCTCGCGCTCCTGGGCCGGTCCTTCGGCGCGTACGACTTCAGCGGTCATGACCTGGACGCGCCCTTCCCGGACGTCTCCCACCTCGCGGAGAAGGGGGGCCGAACGGGTGCGGCGAAGATCATCGAGCGCGCCCGGGCGGAGAACCTGACCCTGCGCCAGGTCGCGGAGTCGGTCAACGCGTTCCGCCGTTCGCCGTTCGTCGGTGCTCCGGAAACCGTTGCCGACACCATCGAGCGGTGGTTCGGCGCCGGCACCTTCGACGGCATCAACCTCGCCTTCCGGAACAACGACGACCTCAACCTGTTCGTCGACGGCGTGGTGCCGCTGCTGCAGAAGCGCGGTCTGTTCAGGACGGAGTACGAGGCCGACACGTTGCGCGGGAATCTCGGCCTGCCGGTCCCCGACAACCGCCACACCCGCGAGCGCGCGCTCGCGACCGGCTGACCGACTGACCCGCTGACCCACTGACCGGAGGGGCCCGAGGGGCGGGGGCGCCGAACACCGCGCCCTCCCCTCGAGCGCCACCCAACTCGATCCAACCCGCAGGAGCCTGACATGCCTGAGTACACCGACCACTTCGGCCCCGAGGGCCTCCGCACCCGCGGCACCGTCCTCGTGGTGCCGGGCCGGGGCGAGACCCGGGCGGCATACGCCCGGTTCGGCAGGCGCCTCGCCTCCGACGCCTACCGCGTCCGCGTCGTCGACGCGCCGGACATCGACGCCGGCGACCTGACCGGCTCGCTCGCCGGCTTCGGTACACAGCTCGTCGAAGCTCTCGAGGGCACCGCCACCGGCGACGAGGTCGTCCGCCCGGTCGTGGTGGTGGGGGCCGACTCCGGTGCCGCGGCCGTCGCCGCACTGCTCGGCCAGGACACGGCCCCTGGCTCCTGGCGACCTGAGGCGGTCGTCCTCGCAGGGCTTCCGGGCCACGCGGCAGCGGCTTCCGGTACGTGGGACCAGGAGCTCGACGTACGCACCTTCTGCCCCGCCCATCGCACCACGCTCACCCAGGATTCCGAGGTGCGGCGGGGCTCGCTCCGGGAGGCGGTCCCGGAGGCACTGCTCGCGGCGGCGTTCGGCAACAAAGGCAACGGCAACAGCGACCATCCGGGTGCGGATACGGATACGGATACGGGTGCGGGTGCAGATGTCCCGACGCTGATCCTCGTGGGGGACGAGGATCCGCTCGCCGACCGCGCCGCACTGGCTCGTACGGCGAAGTCCCTTCCCCGGGCACGGTTCTCGGTGGTCCGCGGCGGCCACCACGATGTCCTGAACGACCTCCAGCACCGTTCGGTGGCCGCCGAGGTCGTCACCTTCCTGGAGACCCTGCGCAACGAGCTGACGCCCGTGATCGCGGTGCGGTCCAGTGCCTGGTGAGTACGGCCGCCCGGCGCCGCACCCACCCCGTCGAGTAAGCCCGACCCACCCGTAATCGACCTGAAAGGTCTCCTCATGGCCACCATCCTGTCCGTCTCCGGAAGTCCGTCATCGACCTCCCGAACCGCACGGCTCCTGCACGACCTCGACGACCGTCTGAGGGACCAGGGCCACGACGTCACCTCGCTGGAGGTCCGTACGCTGCCTCCGGACGCGCTGCTGGGCGCAGACTTCAGGCATCCGGCGATCGTCGCGGCCACGAAGCTGTTCGAGGAGGCGGACGGGGTGGTGATCGGCACCCCGGTGTACAAGGCGGCGTACTCCGGACTCCTGAAGTCCTTGCTCGACCTGCTCCCGCAGTACGCGCTGGCCGGCAAGACCGTGCTGCCCCTGGCCACCGGCGGCAGCATCGCTCATGTCCTGGCGATCGACTACGCGCTGCGCCCCGTGCTGAGCTCCATGGGCGCCGCGCACATCGTGCCGGGGTGGTTCACGCTCGACAAGGACATCACCGTCGGCCACGACGGCGCTCTGACCGTGGCCCCGGACTCCGCCGAGGCCCTGGCGCAGGTGACGGACGCGTTCTCCACGGCGCTGGACAGCCGTACCGCCGTACTGGCTGCTGTCGACTAGGCCGCGGGGCCGCACAGGGACGAGCGGGCTGCGCGGGCCGTACATGATTGGGGCAAACATCATCCATGGGCCAAGGGGGCGGCGTGAAGGAACTGGAATCTGCGGTTGTCCTCATCACCGGTGTGATGGCCTCGGGTAAGTCCACGGTGGCCGAACTGCTCTGTGGGCGCCTGCCACGGGCCGCGCATGTGCGTGGCGACGCGTTCCGGCGGATGGTGGTCTCCGGCCGCGAGGAGCTGCTGCCGGAGGAAACGGCGCAGGCCAGGGCGCAGTTGGAACTCCGCTACCGTCTCTCGGCGCTGGTGGCCGACGCCTACGCGTCCGACGGCTGGACCGCGGTTGTCCAGGACATCATCCTGGGCGAGGACCTGCGCAGGTACGTGGAAGGGGTACGCACCCGTCCTCTGTACGTCGTCGTGCTGGCCCCCTCCACGGCAGCGGTGCGCAGCAGAGAGGCCGGACGGCCCAAGACCGGCTACGGGGTCTGGACGGTCGGTGCGCTCGACCGGTCGTTGCGCGTGGACACGCCGGACATCGGATTGTGGCTGGACAGTTCGGAGCAGACCGCTGACGAGACCGTCTCGGCCGTCCTCGCCCGCCTCCCCGAGGCACGAATCGACTCCTGTTGACGCGGGCGGGGATCACCCGCCGCGGGTGCGCGCCCGACGCACCGGTCTCGTCCACCGACTGCCACGAAAGCGCCGCCCGGATCGGACCGTCCTGGGTCAGGTGGCTGTCCGGCCGTCGATCGTCTCGCGCAGGATGTCCGCGTGTCCGGCGTGCTGGGCGGTTTCGGCGATGACGTGCAGCAGGACCCGGCGCACACTGCGCACCGCCCCCTGCTCGTACCACGGTGCTTCCGGCAACGGGTGGCACACCGACAGGTCGGGAACCGAGGCGATGGTCTCCTCGGTCCTGGCCGCGACCTGCTCGTAGCGGGCGACGACCCCGGCGAGGGTGTCGCCGGGCAGCATCCGGAATTCGTTCTCGTGGTCGGTGACCCACTGCGGGATCTCGCGGGCGGTCCCGGCGGCGAGATCCGCCCAGGTGACGCCTTCGGGCAGGTCATGGCTCATCGCCGAGGGACCCGAGACCACGAATCGCATCCAGCTCTCCTCGGTGGACGCGACGTGCTTGATCAGCCCGCCGAGGCACAGCGCACTGGCTGTCGGGCTCTCCCCCGCCTGCTCGTCGTCGAGTCCGCGGGACGTGGCGATCAGAGCCGCTCGTGCCGTCGCGAGCGCGGCAAGCAGGTCGACGCGCTCGGCATCGGCACCGGAGCGGGGCGGGGTGGGGGCGGTCATCGTGATCAGGCCTTTCCGGTGGTTCTCGTCGTCCGGCACGAAGCAACATTCCCGGGGAAAGCGGGGTCAGGTTACGGCCGCTTCTCCGGGCAGCAGGGGAGGCATGCCGAAGACATCAGCGCGACTGCTGTCGCTGCTGCCCCCGTTCCAGGGCCGCCGGGACCGACCGGGCGGGTTGCCTGCCGGGCGGGATACCGGCCCAGCGGCTGAACGTCAGTCCGCGGTCGGTCCGCCGCGATGTGGACCGGCTGCGCGAGCCGGGCTGTCCCGTACTCCCCTTCAAGGGGCCCGACGGCAGGTACCGGCTCGACGCGGGTGCGCACCTGCCGCTGCTGCCGTTCGACGACGAGCAGACGGTCGCTCCGGCCATCGTCCTTCGGACCGTCACGACCTCGGGTGCCGGAATCGAGGACGTCGCGGTACGCGCGCTGAAGGAGGACGGGCCCACGGGCCTGGCGTGTCACCGCAGCGTTCCGACGACCCGGCATGACCCTCGCGTCCTCATCGGACCGCGTTGATCACGACTCCGGACAGGGCCGGTACCTGCGGGACAGCCCTCAGCGAGGCAGCCCCAGCTCGCCCGCGCGCAGCCCTGCTTGGAAGCGCGAGCCGGCCTCGAGCGCGGCCATCAGCTCGGCCACGCGCCGCCGGTAGGTACGCAGCGAGACACCGAGCCGTCTGGCCGCCGATTCGTCGGTGAGCCCCGAACCAAGGGCTCTGAGGATCGTGCGGCCCTCGTCATCGAGATGAGGGACGTCACTGCGCAGATAGGTGTCGAGCTCGACGGAGTTTTCCCAGACCGCCGAGAGCAGCGAGTACACCCCGTCAACCATGGTCTGCGATGTCGTCACGCTGTACTCACGGCCCGCGGGCGCCTCCCGCCCGGCGAGGATCATCACCCGCCGGTCGATGATGATCGTCTCGTGCGGCAGCGGCGCACCGCTGATCCGGACGAGGGCCCCCTTGCTCTGCACCAGCCGCAGATGCGCGCGGGCTTTTTCGTCGGCGAGGGCCACCGGGCTGAGCAGCTTGCGGGAAGTGAAGGCCGGGGTGTCCGCGGCACGCATCCGGAGCTGGATCGCGGCCCTGGCCTCCGGCTGCGACCAGGTGTCGAGGTCCCGGGCAGCGCACAGGAAATCGGTGGACGCGGACGCGAAGAGGTGGCCGGCACGCGCGATCAGCTCCGCGTCCCCCTGTACCGAGAACATCTGTTCATTCCGCACCTCGCCAGTCTGGCATCAACCTGCCACGAGCTCGCCGGTACCCCTGCCTGCGGACACCATGAACCTCATGACGATCAAGACTTCCTCCCTCGGCGGAGACCTCGCTGTCAACCGCCTCGGCTTCGGCGCGATGCGGCTGGCGACGGGCACCTTCGACGGCCCGCCGCGAGCCCCCGAGACCGGCGTCGCCGTGCTGCGACGCGCGGTGGAACTGGGCGTGAACCACATCGACACGGCAGGCTTCTACCGCAGAGGAGCCGTGCGGGCGAACGAGCTCATCCGTACGGCCCTGACTCCCTACCGTGACGATCTGGTGATCGCGACGAAGGTCGGGCCACTGCCCGGACCCAACGGTGTACCGAGCGGGCAGGCGGCGCCCGGTCAGCTGCGCGCACTGGTCGAGGCGGATCTGCGCGCTCTCGGTCTGGACCGGCTCGACCTGGTCTATCTGCGGGTGGGTGGCATGACCGGACCAGGCGGCGAGTCGATCGCGGAACGCTTCGCGGTACTGGCCGGGCTCCGGGCGGAGGGGCTGATCCGTCACCTGGGGGTCAGCAATGTCGACGCAGCCCAGTTCGCCGAGGCCCGGGCGATCGCGCCCGTCACCGCGGTGCAGAACCAGCACACCGATGACATGGGGCTGCTCGCGGAATGTGAGGAGTCGGGGATCGCGTACGTGCCGTACTTCCCGCTCGGGGGTGGCATCACCCCACTCGACACCGAACGGCTCGGCAAGGTCGCAGCACGCCTGGGCGCCACCACCGCCCAGGTACGAATCGCCGCACTGATGGCGGCGTCACCGGCGGTGCTGGCGATTCCCGGCACCGGTTCACTCGATCACCTGGAGGAGAACCTCGCGGCGAACGACCTCGTTCTCGGCGAGGAGGACCTGTCCGATCTACGAGGCTGACCGGCCGCTCCGGTAGCTCGCAGGCGACGAGCCTCCGGCACGCCCGTCCTTCAGGTGGCTTGTCGCCGCCACAAGGGGTCAGGTCCTGGAAGATCCCGGCCGGTACCTCGGCATCGTCATGACCGGCCGGACTCCGGGGCCGGTCGCCCCGACACCAGCGGACTGCCCGTCAGTGGGCCTCCCGGCGCAGGACCAAAGCGAGGCAGGGCCCGGAACCTGAGTTCCGGGCCCTGCCTCGTCAGTAGCGGGGACAGGATTTGAACCTGCGACCTCTGGGTTATGAGCCCAGCGAGCTACCGAGCTGCTCCACCCCGCGTCGTCGGCTCCGAGGGCAGCCTCGGCATCGTCGTCAAGGCCGTGCTCGCGCTCAAGC